>JAQCKY010000229.1 GCA_027592155.1 Pseudomonadota bacterium | reverse complement strand
CCTTGCAACAAGTGCCACGCAGTTCGGCTGGCTAGGCTGAATTTTTTGTTTTCGCCCCTCAAAGGAGGGGTGTGTGTTCAATGACCAAGTGGAGGAAATCCGTTGAAGAGGCAAGGAACTTATTTGTTCACGAGCGAATCCGTCTCCGAGGGACACCCAGATAAGGTTTGCGATCGGATTTCCGACGCGGTGGTTGATACCTACCTTACCGCCATACCGGAATCTCGGGTCGCGGTCGAAACGCTTTGCACGACCAACCGGATCGTTCTGGCCGGTGAAGTGCGCGGTTCGGATACGATCACTCATGACACGTTGGAAGAGGTGGCCCGTAGCGCGGTCAAGGATATCGGGTACGAGCAAGAAGGCTTTCACTGGAAAAATGCTTCTGTCGAAGTGCATGTGCATAACCAGTCCTCCGATATTGCGCAAGGCGTTGACGCGGCCGGCAATAAAGACGAAGGCGCGGGCGACCAGGGTCTAATGTTTGGATATGCTTGCACGGAAACCGACGTCCTGATGCCGGCGCCGATTCATTATTCCCATGCCATCCTGCAGTCTCTCGCCGAGGCACGTCACTCGGGCGCGGAGCCGGGGCTCCTCCCCGATGCAAAATCTCAGCTGACGTTGCGCTATGAAGACGGCGTTCCGGTTGGCGCGACATCCGTCGTTGTCTCCACTCAGCACACTGAGGAACTTGAGCAGGAACAGATTCGCGAAATTGTTCGCCCCCACGTCATGAACGTGTTGCCGGAAGGCTGGATGTGCTCCGAGGACGAATTCTACGTTAACCCAACCGGCCGTTTCGTCATCGGCGGCCCCGACGGTGACGCCGGGCTGACCGGTCGTAAGATTATCGTTGATACCTATGGCGGTGCCGCGCCCCATGGCGGCGGTGCGTTTTCCGGTAAAGATCCGACCAAAGTTGACCGGTCCGCTGCTTATGCAGCCCGCTATCTTGCGAAGAATGTTGTCGCGGCTAATCTCGCGTCCCGCTGCACAATTCAGCTCGCTTACGCAATTGGCGTGGCGAAACCGCTCTCGGTCTATGTCGATACCGAAGGTACAAGTTCCGTCGATGAGGAAAAACTGTCGGAGGTATTGCAGGATCTGATGGATCTGAGCCCCCGTGGTATCCGTGAGCATTTGAAACTGAACCGGCCGATTTATGCCCGGACCTCGGCTTACGGGCATTTCGGCAGGACGCCTGACGCCGACGGTGGATTTTCATGGGAAAATATCGACCTCGTGGACGGGCTGAAATCGGCATTCGGGAGTTAGACGCCAAAGGGCGTCCTCGCTACCAGTTCTACGGTCGCCGCCAAGGCCACAAACTTCGAGCCGGACGCCGGCAGCTTCTCGACGACAAGCTTCCGGCGTTACGGTTTCCCGATGGCGGTGATCCAGCAGAAGTTGCCGACGCTTGTGAGAGGCTTCGTCACGATGCGGAGGGGCTGTGGCTGGAAGTTGGGTTTGGTGCCGGGGAGCATTTAGCCGCGCAAGCGCGGGCTAACCCAAACGTCGTGATCGTTGGCTGTGAACCGTTCCAAAACGGGGTGGCAGCTCTTCTTGCGACGATCGAGCAGGAGTCCCTCACCAACATTCGGATTCACGACGACGATGTCCGGCCGCTTCTGGAGAGTCTTCCAGGCGCGTCGATTGATCGGATTTTTATTCTCCATCCAGATCCCTGGCCCAAATTACGGCATCAACGCCGGCGGATTATTTCGCCGTCCGTCCTGGACCAGTTGGCGCGTATTGCGGCTGATGATGCTGAGCTCCGGTTCGCGACCGACCACATGGAATATGCGCGCTGGACCCTGGATCATTTTTTGAGACACGAGGATTTTGAATGGTCGGCTCAACGCGCGGCGGATTGGCGGCAGCGACCAGCGGGTATGGCGGTGACCCGATATGAAGCAAAGGCGCGCGCCGCAGGAGGGGCCTGTGTCTATTTGAACTTCCATCGAAAAGCGCGACCTAAGCCGTTGTCGGCCGGTGATTCCGAAAAGGCTTGAAATTCCGGACCGAAAACGGGAAAATGCTTCTTCATTCTTGGAGCAATCAAATATCGCTATAAAGTTCTAAGGGTGGGCCGGTGGCCCACTTTTTTGTTTTGGGGTTCCGCTTCCGGCCTCAGAAACAGTTTCAGGCGATCTATCGCTAACGTATTTCGAGGAGTGCAAGACCATCGCGGGCAGTGTGTCACAACGCCTTGAAGAGATCATCTCCAATACCCTGACGGCCATGGGGTATGATCTTGTGCGTGTACAGGTTACCGGCAAAGATCGAATTACCATGCAGATCATGGCTGAACGTTGCGACGGTCAGGCAATGACGGTCGAGGATTGTGCTGCGATCAGTCGCGAGATATCGCCGGTTCTGGATATTGAGGACCCGTTAGCGGATGCCTATTCCCTTGAGGTAAGTTCCCCGGGAATCGACCGCCCCCTTGTTTTCCGGAAAGATTATGAGCGCTACGCCGGATTTGAGATTACTGCCGAAGCAACTCGCCCCATCGAGAACCGCCGGAAATTCCAAGGTAAGCTGCTCGGTCTTGAGGGTGATCTTGTGTTGATCCGGCTGGGTGAAGAGACGGCTCAGATTCCGTTTGAAGATATTCGTAAGGCTAAACTGGTCATAACTGATGAATTGTTGGAGTCCCACGCGCGCCTTCAGGCGTAAAGGGCTCAGGCAGAGGTAGAATTGACGATGGATACGACAGAAACAGCGGCAGAATCGACAGCGCTCTTTACCCATCCCGAGCTTCTTCTCGTGGCGGATACGGTGGCGCGGGAAAAAGGCATCGACCGCGAAGAGGTTCTGGACGCCATGGAACAGGCAATCCAGAAAGCGGGGCGGTCGAAGTACGGGCATGAACACGATATTCGGGCGAGGATCGACCGCAAGACCGGTGAGATTCAACTTTCGCGCTATATCGAGGTGGCCGAAGAAATTGAGAACGAAGTAACCCAAATTACACTCGACACCGCACGCCAAAAAAAGAGCGATGCCGAGATTGGTGAATTCTTGGTCGACCCTTTGCCGCCGATCGATTTCGGGCGCATAGCCGCGCAGACCGCGAAGCAGGTGATTGTTCAAAAAGTTCGCGAAGCGGAACGTAAGCGGCAATATGCCGAGTTCAAGGACCGGGTCGGTGAAATCGTCAACGGCATGGTTAAACGCGTCGAGTTCGGCAATATCTTGGTCGATCTGGGCGGGCGGGCCGAAGGCATTCTACGCCGCGACGACGGCATTCCTCGTGAGCATTTCTCCAACGGCGATCGGGTTCGTGCCTATATCTATGACGTTCGCGAAGAAGTGCGGGGTCCGCAAATCTTCCTGTCGCGCAGCCATCCTCAATTTATGGCCAAGTTGTTCGGCCAGGAAGTGCCCGAAATCTATGACGGCATCATCGAAATTAAAGTGGTGGCGCGCGATCCGGGTAGCCGGGCAAAAATTGCGGTTCTGTCCAATGATTCGGGCATCGACCCTGTCGGTGCCTGCGTCGGCATGCGCGGCTCCCGTGTTCAAGCCGTCGTTGCCGAATTGCAAGGTGAAAAGATCGACATCATCCAATGGTCGGCTGATCCGGCAACCTTCATCGTCAATGCATTGGCGCCGGCCGAGGTAACCAAGGTCGTGCTCGATGAAGAAGCCAACCGTATTGAGGTTGTCGTTCCCGATGATCAGCTAAGCCTGGCAATCGGACGACGTGGCCAGAATGTTCGGCTTGCCTCGCAGCTCACCGGCTGGGACATCGACATTCTGACCGAAGCCGAGGAATCCGATCGTCGCACGGAAGAGTTCCGATCCCGCTCTCAACTCTTCCTGGAAGCCCTCGATGTTGATGAGGTCATTGCCCAGTTGCTGGTGACGGAAGGTTTCTCAACCGTCGAGGAAGTTGCCTTCGTGCCGATTGAGGAACTGTCGACCATCGAAGGATTTGACGAAGACGTTGCCAACGAGTTGCGTGAGCGTGCCCGACAGTATCTCGAGGTGCGCGAGGCCGAATTGACCGTCCGTCATAAAGCGGCGGGCGTGACCGATGAATTGGCCGGGGTCGAAGGGTTGACGCCGGAGATGCTTGTTCAACTCGGTGAGTCAGAAATTCGTTCGCTCGATGATCTCGCTGATCTCGCGAGTGACGAGCTCCGCGAAATTCTCGGAGAAAGTACGATGACCGAGGATAGGGCCAATGAAATTATCATGGCTGCTCGTGCTCATTGGTTTGACGATGAGGAAACAAATGGTGACGCAGCAGAAGGAGATGCTGCTGCCGTAACCGAAGAGACCACCGACGACACGACCGACGCTGCCACTGGCGCTCCAGTGGATCCGTCGGCCTGAGCCATGGGCCAGGTCGATCAACAGCCGAGAACGGAGATTTTTGACACGAATGTCAAAACCGAAACGCAAAAACAGCCCCTCGAGAAACGGCCGGGCAGAAAAAGGTGCAGCCGGTGAGCGCCGCTGCATTGTCTCGGGCGTCGTGTTGCCGAAAGGTGAGATGCTGCGTTTCGTTGCCGGGCCAGATGGCGGTGTTGTTCTCGATCTCGGCGAACGGCTGCCCGGACGGGGCATGTGGCTGCGTCCGGACCGAAGCCTGATCGAAACAGCTTGTGCGAAAGGGTTGTTTTCGAGAGCTGCCGGTACACATATTTCCGTCGCTAGCGATCTGCCGGACCAGTTGGCGGATCGGTTGAGACACCGTTGTTTGGATGCTATCGGATTGGCCCGGCGGGCTGGCCAGATGGTCTCTGGATATGAAAAAGTGCGTTCGGCGTTAAAAACGGGTAAAATGGGTGTTCTGTTGGGTGCGTCCGATGGCGCGCCCGCAGATAAGCAGGATTTACAGCGCAGCGCGGCTACCGTTCCGGTGGTGGAATTATTTACCGCGGCGGAATTGGGTGCGGCGACGGGTCGGGATCGCACAGTGCACGGTGCCATCGAGGCCGGAAAACTATCGGTTAGTTTCCTCAGGGATGCCGATAGATTAGCGGGCGTAATGGGAAAGAATTTGTTTGGGCAGGCTGCCTAATAGCAACGCAGACTTAGTGAAAGCAATTGGACTATCATGGCTGATACGGAAGACAAACCAAAGACGAAGCTGAGCCTCTCGAAACCGGGTAAGCTTGAGCTGAAAAAGACCGTGGAGGGTGGC
>JAQCKY010000228.1 GCA_027592155.1 Pseudomonadota bacterium | reverse complement strand
CTGTGATGAAATTGCCCGCTCGAAATGCTCCTGCGTTACTTGCTGGTAATGCTTGCGGGCAATCTGCTCCGTGTGACCCATCCACGATGAGCAGACGCGACCGGGGAACAAGTCGGCTAACTCCGTTGCCCGACTTGCTCGCATGTTAGCGAAGAGCTTCTGCCACGGTTCCAGACCAGCCCGTTTTATGATCTTCGTGAATTGCGTTCGGAGATTTTGCCGGGGGTCACGATAGCGATTGATGATGAATTCCGACGGCTCATCGCCCAGCGCGAAAAACGCTGCATCCAGTTCTGCCCGAAGTTCGGAAAAGATGGGAATGACCCGCGAACCCTTTCCGGCGTGATGTTCGGTTTTCGGTGAATGGATAGTCATTCGGTTTCCAGCCCAGTCGATGTCGTCCCAACGGAGAGGCATGATCTCACTTGGACACCGAACGCCGCCGATGCGAGACAACGTGACGATCAGCCGCCATTCGCGGTCGGGACACGCTTCGAGAATCTTGGAGTACATTTCACGGGTGATGAAAAAATCCCGCTCACGATTGCTCTGCATCGCCGACTTGATTTTCGCAAAGGGATTCTTGCCGATGAGTTCGTGGTCAACCGCCGCTTCGAAGAATTGTTTCGCGTTTTGACACCGCTTGCGTATCGTCGCCGCCGACAGGCTATCATCCGGCTCGGCTTCAACATACCGGCTTACCCGTGCGCCGCTCTTGAGGAACCGTTCGAAGTCGCTCGCATCACCAGCCGTGATATCGGTCAAGAGCTTGTCGGGACCGAAAAACGTGAGTAGATTTCGCCGGGTGTGACTCCAGTTGATGAGCGTTCCCGGTTTTACGTCGCTTCGTCGGTTGATGTAGGAATCGAGAAACTGACCCAATGTCATCTCCTTCGACGGCTCACCGCTTTCGCCGATCAGCCCGTAGGCTTCAAGCTTTTTCCGCAGCGGGGCTTTGATCGTCGTCAGCCAATGGGCAACGTCCGGCTCGAGCGCAACGCCGTTGCCGACGGATGTGACGAGCGATTCGATTTTGAGCATCATCTTTAAGGCTGTATTCTCGGATCGACTACCCGTGGAAATCATCGGGCGTTGACCATCAGGAAGATAGAACCGGACGGAGTAGACGCCGCTCTTGCGTTGCCTGAGACTTGCCATAATTTACCTTTCACCTTTCAGCCCCAAGCGGGGGCTTGCAACATTAGATCTGAAAATGCATCGCCTTGCAATGGCGGAATCACGTTGCCGTGTCGCGTTCGTCGGCAAATCGGTGCGAACCGGGCCAGCGGTCGGCCATGGGGGGGTATCGTTGTTGTGGAAAACTCTCTTTGATCTGAACGAGATTCACAACCTTTGAAAATCGCCAGTACAGTTAGAAGTTTCATATCAACTCACCATGAAATCACCCAATAAAAGGGTTGGGTGATCATCCTTAACTTGTAATAAACACAATGGTTACATAGTAAGGAAATCACCCAATCAATCAAAAACGTAATTCGTTATAAATACGTTTTAGTTAAGAGTGATTTGACTGATTTTGCCTCCCGTCAAAAGTCAGTCAAGTCGGCTAGCAGTTGTCGGCCTTCCAGGGTTAACCGACGAAACCGTCGGGTACTGCCGTCGGCAAGCTTGGTCATTGGCGGGTTGGGAGTCACGCCGAGTACCTTCAGTGCCGCGCACAGGTCTCGTGATGTCGTCCCTTTCAGGCGTTCGGTCACGAGGAAGAGCAGGTCTTTAAACCCAAATATGAATGTGCCATCGGGCAACACCCCGGACCGGCAGCAGCAGTCCACCACGCCGTCATCATCAGTCACATCGCGGCAGATGCCGCGCGCCACGTACTCGGCGACCACGCTCAGGATGATCCGTTGACGACTCAAGGTCGGGTCGCCGTCGATCCGCTCGGCGTCGTTGATGAGCTTCTCCGAGAGTTTGGCTTTCCATTGCTTTTCAAAGTCGAGTGGCAATATTCGCTCCCCCTGCAACAGTGCTTGCTCTCGCAAACGAGACGGACGAACGATGTCCAGAGCATTAACCACGATCTTGCCGTCGACAAACGACGCCGAATGGATTTCATAAATCGGGGGATCAGTCCGGACAATCACGATCCGCCAATCGAACTCGCCCGCAGCTCGTCGCCGCTGCTCAGTTGTAATAATCGACCTGAAAACCTGTTCGACCTCGCGGTCGTCCAAAGGCGGGGTGTATGATTTGGCGATTGATTTCAATAGGTTAAGTTGCATCGCCAGTGTGTCGACGTCGTGAAGTGACTCGGTTCTCATCCCCAATGCTAGCTTCCCAACAAGCGACGCCAGCGTGTCGTTCCGCCTCCCTTCCGTAACCGTTGCAGGATCAGACTGATAGAGTTTCACCTGTGCTGGGGTTGCCGGTTCGTTGCTGGCTGTCCCGCCGATTCCGTCACCGCTCTTGAGTGCGTGAAACGTGAGCAAATGATCCAGCATTGATTGGGGAAGCGGGATCGGTGTGACGTCAGTGGGGCTGAGACCATGTACCCATTTGTAGCGTGCCGCAGACGGATGAACCGACGGCGGGAACACGCTCTGCATCCCCTTTCCTCCGCAACCAAGCCGAAATTCGACGGCGGGTTTCCCGCTCAGACAGGGTTTGAGGTCCGCGTCAACGAGCGTTGTGATTTTATTGATTTTTGGAAGTCGGTCATCGACCATAAAAAGACGATGTGTCGACTTGTGAGATGTGAACGTCGGCGTCATACATTCGCCCAACAGCATCTCACAGATTTGTTTCCCTTCCGGTGTATCGTGTTCGACGTCGATCACGCCGCTGATCGGCCCCAACTGTACACCGACATTCAATAATTCGCCGCTGAACCATTTTTCAATTTGCACCGGATCGGTCGATACTTTTTTTTGCCACTCTGCCATGTTTTTTTTGATGATCGGGTCATACGGGACCTTGCTGCGAAACGCAACAGGTATGACGTACCAGCCGCGTATTGCGTAAGTCAAAGCATCTTGTAGAACAGACTTGGCATCTTGTAGAACAGACTTGTCTGACATATGATTAATTTGCATTTGGGTTCCTTTTGAAGCGGTCGCCGTGCAAGGTGGTACCGCTTTTTTTGTGGATTGGAAAGAAATTACGATTGTTGTGCCGCGCAAAATGCTCGCAGTGCATCGGGTGAAAATCTGACCGACGAACCAATGCGTACAGGTTTTATTTTTCCCGCCGCCACAAGAGAGGCGAGAGTCCGTTCCCCGATGGCCAGGGCTTTCGCCGCTTGTCTGTACGTCAATAGCAGCGGGACTTGACCGGCCTGTCCGCCTTGATCGGCTGTGGGAGAGACGGAGAGGGTCATTCCGCACCCCCTTTCGCCGCCTGTTCTTTAGTGACAGCCAGCCGCAACAGCTTGCGAAGTACCGACGTCTCATCGGCATTGGTTTTCATACGAGCGCGAATTTTCTCCGCGCTGGGAATCGTCGCGATGAACGATTCGAGATCGAGATCATCATCCCTTCTTACGGTCGTTTTCATTTCGTCCTTTCACAAAAAATGCTCGCAGGTCTACTGAACCGCAAGCATTATCGAAAGCACGAAACAAGTTTTTTAGGGCGACTTTTTACCCTCTTTTTCCCTTCTTTTTCCCAGCCTTGCGAATGCTATTTCCCGCAGGCTTTTTAACTTTTTTCGGCAGCTTCGCCGTTGCCTTTGGGATCAGGATAGCTTCCGGAGGAAGCGAATCGGGACGGAAATAACCCACGCCGTCTCGGTGATCGACCAAATTGTGTTCTTTGAGTTCGTGTATACCGTTATCTTTGTAAAGCCTGCTTGTTGCCACTCTACAAGCCTTGGCCAATTGTTCGACTTGCATCGCAACACCATCGAGCGCCGCCCGAATGGAAATCTGTAGCTCGTTCAGAACGAACGGTTCCGTTTCCGGTGGTTCAACATCAGCTTCGCTTTGATCCGCCTCAGAATCTTCCTCCGGCTTGATCGATTCAGCTTCACAAAGCTCAATCAATTTATTGATCAAATCGAGAGAAAGGCTGAATATGTCGTCTACGCCTATCCATGAAATGCCCTCCCATATCCCCGCTGAGACTACAGGCAGGTCTCGCCTACAATAGTCAGACCCGTAAACAAAAACTTCACCCGTCTCATATCCTTTGGGGGGGTTCGTACCGAAATTCATCATGCCATTCAACCAACTCTGGTACCACTTGTTCGAATCAAATCTTCCGCCGCCGAATACTGACCCCCTCCCAATCGATTCCAGATCCTTAGAACTAATTTGTGCGGCAGTGAGTATTGACTTCGGGAGCATGGTCAAGAGATTTCCAGCCTTATACGCCATCTTCCGGAATTGATATAATTGCCGGGTGTGTTCAGGGGTAAAATTGGCAACCGTGGTAACGCGGAATTTTCTATCTCCGTACCGGTCTATTTGGTGGAACTGTTCTAGGTGAAACTGGCACACCGTGCCAGCGGATGAGTCATCGGGGCAGGATTTACTCCACACCTCCCAATGGTCCGGGAGAGCCTCTTCCCCGTTACTCTTACGATCCATAAATTGCTGGACGTTTGCATCCATTCTCACCGAACATATCACCCCTACTCCATATTCTTTTTGGCGACATTCGAAGAAATTGCACCCATAAGCGAGGTTTTTTGGTGCATTAGCCCTCAGATCATCTCGAATATATTTCAATTTAGCGATCAAAGGGGAATCCATTGGAAAACCTTTCGCGAAAATCGGCTCAAGCCGGGAACCGGGGGGCGAAAGGTTAATTTTCCCCCGATTCAACCGGCTTGATAAAGTCCCCGTCGGGACGCACCGATTCAAGGATCATACCGCGCGGGAAGGGAAGGGAATATCCCACCGCATCATCAATCATAGGCTTCGACATTAATTACGTTCGTGTCTCTTCCTCATCCTCTCGGCAACTTGGCGAACGTCCTATAATCACGATTCCGACTCAGTCGTCAGCCCCAACACCTTCTGTGGATTCGCTATTATTTCCTCAAGCTCATCGACCTCTTCTTCAATCTTGATCGGCTTGGCGAATCGCTCCCAATCGATATTGAATTCCTGTTTCGCTTTTTGTTTGTTTTGTCTCAGCAATCCACGATGCTGCATCGCAAGTTTAGCTGCCTTCGCGCGGTCCACGAACTTCATCTCGATTTGTTGAT
>JAQCKY010000227.1 GCA_027592155.1 Pseudomonadota bacterium | reverse complement strand
AACTGAAAAAAATGGCAGGATATAGTCATAATTTTCGACAATATAGTAGATTCACCTGTTGCGCCTTCGGTTATAAACGTCTATTTTTCTAATCTGTGAAATATCACTGGTTAGAATTACCGATGAAATCCGGACTCATTCGTGAAAATATTTACCGCCAGATCCGCGCCGATATCTTGGCCTGCGATCTGATGCCGGGATCGCACATCCACGAAAATGTGCTGGCCGAGCGCTATGAGGTGAGCAAGTCGCCGGTGCGCGATGCCTTGCTGAAGCTGGAAGAGCAGGGGCTTGTGGATGTTATTCCCCGCAAGGGGTATCGGGTCCGCCCGGTTTCCGCCAATGATGCCAAAGAGCTTTATGAGATGCGGTTGTTGCTGGAGCGCGCCTGCGTTCGGGGCGCGATTGAATCCGCCAGTGATGAGACGCTCAAGGCGTTGGATCGCTTCCGGGGAGACGACGACAGTAAAACCCTGGCCGATTGGGTCGGCTATAACCGCGAATTCCATGGCGCCATCGCCGCCGCCGCCGGTAATGCCCGGCTCGCCAAGGCGACCGAAGACGTTCTCGACCAATTCGACCGGCTGACTTTTATGGGGGTCGCCAGTTTTATGATCGGCGGATATTCCGAAACCTTCGATGACGAACATTGCGCCATCATCGACGCCATCCAAGCGCGCGATAAGGGGCGCGCCTCCAGTCTTGCCGCCGCCCATATCAAGAGCGCCCGTCGCCGGGTTTTAGCGGCGCTCGAAAATCCACCAATTGTGCAATGATACATATGCAGAACTTCAAACACAGAAATTCAAACGAGGAACATCGTGAGAGCATTTGATTATATTGCGCCGGACTCGACCGAGAGTGTGGTCGCGGCCCTGGCGGCCCACAGCCCCAACGCGCGGCTGCTGGGCGGCGGAACAGACCTGATTGTGGACCTGAAACATACGTCGAACACACCCAAGGTGTTGGTGGACGTGTCCCAGGTTGAGGATTTCCACGGGATCGAGATGACCGATCGGGGCCTTCGCATCGGCTCCATGGTCACCCATACCGAGATCATGAAATCCGAAATCATCCAAAAGGAACTCCCGGCCATGGTCGACGCGGCCCACACCGTGGGCGCGGTGCAGACCCGTAATCTCGGCACCCTGGGCGGTAATCTCGTGACCTGCGTGCCGTCGATGGATAGCGGCCCGACACTTCTGGCGCTGGATGCCCTGGTGACCATCGCAGGGCCAAAGGGTTCCCGCCAGATCACCCTCGAAGAGTTCTTTGTCGGCCCGAGAAAAACCTGCCTGGAGCCCGATGAGGTGCTGGTCGACATCATCATCCCCAAAGAAAATGTCGGTAAACCGACCCATTTCCTCAAATTTGGCCTCCGCAAAGGCCAGGCGCTTGCCCTGGTCAATGCCGCCGCGAGCTTCCATGTCGGCGACGGGAATATCTTCTCCGCGCCCCGCATTGCCTTAGGCGCCGTTGCCCCGGTCGTCATGCGGGCGACCAAGGCCGAGGACTTCTTGGCCGGCAAGGAAATCACCGAAGCAAACATGGCTGAGGCCGGCGAGATTGCCGTCACCGAAATCAAGCCGATCACCGACTTCCGCGCCTCGAAAGAATACCGGCGCGAACTGGTTGCCGTCTTTACCCGGCGTTGTCTGGCCGGCGCTTACGCGCTGCATCAGTCCAGAGCCTAGCCAGATCATCCTAGAGAGGAATTTTAAATGACCGACGTAACCCTTACCGTAAACGGCAAAGAGCGCTCCGCCTCCGTGCCGCCGGAAACCACCCTGCTGGAAATGCTCCGGAGCAAACTTAACCTGACCGGCGCCAAACTCGGCTGCGATGTCGGCGATTGCGGGGCCTGTACGGTCCTGGTGGCCGGCAAGTCCGTCAATGCCTGCCTGATGCTGGCGGTGCAAGCCAACGGCCGCGATGTCCTGACCATCGAAGGGCTGGCGACGGCCGAAGCCTTCCACCCGCTGCAAAAAACCTTCGAAGAACTCGCCTCGCTGCAATGCGGGTTCTGCGGCCCGGGGATCATCCTGTCCGCCAAGACCTTGCTGGACGAAAATCCCGATCCGACGGTGCAGGAAATCAAAGACGCCCTCGCCGGTAACTTGTGCCGCTGCACCGGTTACACCAAAATTCTGGAAGGCGTCGTCGACGCCGCCCGTATCATGAATGGCAAGCAAGACGCCGCGTAGTTGAGAGGAAAGATTATGGACGACAAAGTAAGAGTTGCCGAACAACAAGATCTCGACACCCTGGAAAGCTTGCGTGAAGCGGATGCCGACTTGCGGCTGCCGGCGGTTGTTGAGCCGGTTGCCTATCCGCTGGAGACCCTGACGCCGGTCGCGCGCCAACAGACCCCAGCGGTCGGACAGCGCGCGCCCCGCCCCGACGGGCGTCTCCATGGCCTGGGCCAGACGAAATATATCGACGACATGACCTTCCCGGACATGATCCACGCCAAGGTCCTCCGGGCCGGTATCGCATCGGCGCGGATCATAAGCATCGATGTTAGCGAGGCGGAGGCCATGCCCGGCGTGTTGGCCACCTTGGTGGGCAAGGAGATTCCGGTGAACTCCTACGGCCCCTCGATCCAGGATCAGCCGCTTCTGGCCGACGAATTCGTGCGTCACGCCGGTGACGGTGTTGCCGCCGTTGCCGCAGTCAGCGAACAGATCGCCAAGGATGCGTTGGCCAAAATCAAGGTCGAGTACGAACCCATCGAGCCCGTCTTCGATCCCCTCGAGGCGATCAAGGAGGATTCGATCAAGGTTCACCCGACGGCCAGCAATATCTACGCCTCCAAAATCGTCAAGAAAGGCGATGTGGAAAAGGCTTTTGCCGAATCCGCTCATATTTTCGAGGATCAGTATCGCACTCAGATGGTCGAGCATGTGCCGATGGAACCCCATGCCAGCATCGCGATGTGGGATGCCAACGAGCGTGTCAGCCTGTGGTCGAGCCTGGGCCGGATCACCCTTGGCCGGGCCGACATGGCCCGTGTCCTGAACATGCCGGTCAACCGGGTCCGCATGATCGCAACGATCGTCGGCGGCAATTTCGGCGGCAAGAACGAGCTCACGACAGAGCCGGTCCTCGCATTGCTGTCGAAAAAGACCGGCCGTCCGGTGAAGGGTGTCTATTCCAGGGAAGACGAGTTCATCTCGTCGACCACCCGTCATCCCTTTATCATGGATTACAAAACCGGTGTCAGCGCCGAAGGCAAGATCCTCGCCCGTAAGGTGCGATTGATTCTGGACGGCGGCGCCTATTGCTCCTGGTCCGAGACGACCTTGGGCAAGGCCTGCATTCTGTCGCCCGGCCCCTACAACATCCCGAACGTCCACATCGAAGCCTATGTGACCTATACCAACAAGACCATGACCGGCGCCATGCGCGGCTTCGGTGCCCCCCAGGTCTGCTTCGCTTATGAATCTCAGATGGACGATATCGCCCGCAAATTGGGCATCGATCCCTTGGAAATTCGCATGATGAATGCCTTCGAGGAATTCGCCGACAGCCCGACCGGGCAGGTGCTGGAAAGCGTCGTGGTGAAGGATTCGCTGAAAATCGCAGCCGACCGCTTCGGCTGGAAGGAGAACGGCTAATGATTAGAAAAGGACGCGGCATCGGCTGCATGTGGTACCCCATCGGGTTCACGGTGATGGCCAACCCCAGCGCCGCCACCGTCAAAGTCAACGAAGACGGCACGGCGACATTGCTCACCGGCACGGTCGAGACCGGCCAGGGCTCGCTCACCGTCTTGGGCCAGATCGCGGCGGAAGAGCTTGGTATTGCCACCGACGATGTCCATGTCGTCTCGGCCGATACCGACACGACGCCGATGGATACCGGCGCGATTGCCAGCCGCACGACTTATGTGACCGGAAACGCGATTCAATTGGCGGCGGAGAAGGCCAAAAACATCCTGTTCGAAACCGCGGCACCGATGCTCGGCGTCAAGCCGTCTCAGTTGGAAGCCCGGGACCGCAAGATCCAGATCAAAAACTTTCCGCAAAAAAGCGTGTCCATCGGCGAAGTCGCCAACCGCGCCCTGTCGGTCACCGGCGAGCCGCCCATCGGCAGCGCGTCTTACAATCCGCCGACTGTCGCCATGGACCCCGAAACCGGACAGGGCAAGCCCTTCAGCACCTATGTCTATGCGACCCAGATCGCCGAAGTCGAAGTCGATGACGAGACCGGCGAGGTCGTCGTGCTGCGCATCGCCGCCGCCCATGACTGCGGCACCGCGATCAACCCGATGCTGGTCGAGGGCCAGGTTCAGGGCGGCATTTCCATGGGCATCGGTTTCGCCCTGCAAGAAGAAATGCTGTTCAACGATCAGGGCCAGCAGATCAACCCGAACCTCACCAACTACATCATGCCGACCAGCCTCGATATGCCCGAGATCGATGTCGACATCGTCGAAAACTATGACCCGACCGGTCCCTTCGGCGCCAAGGGCGTGGGCGAGCCGACGTCCGTTCCGACCGCGGCCGCGATCATGAACGCCATCTACGACGCCGTCGGCGTCCGCATCCATTCCCTGCCGGCAACGGCGGAGAAGGTCCTGATGGCCATCCGCGAAAATCAGGCCAACGGCCAAAAACAAATCGAAGGCGGCCCGGCCCAACTCCCGGCTGAATAAGCGCGCCAAAGAAGAATCGACCGGTAGGGGCGGGTTTCAAACCCGCCCTAAACTGTTGACAACCCCGTCGAATTTCGCCCTTAACGGACGCCAGGCCGATATCCTAGCGCGTCACAAATTGCGTATTTTGTAACCGATAAGCCTCTGTGCTATAATGATAAAATGAGCACAATAAAGACCGAAGATATTTCTGGCATCTCTTTTACTTCGACTGTGTTTCCAACAGAAGAGGATAGAGCTCTGTGGGAAAGCTTGAGCGACGAACAGCGCCAAGCGTTGATCGTGCAAAGTGAAAAATCCGCATACGAGAGCGGTGTTTCGGACAAGGCTTCTCTGCAGGAATTATTGAGCGAGACCCGCGCAGAACTCTGACGTGACTTACCGGATTACCCGGCGAGCTCAGGAAAATATTAAAGAAATTATCCGTTATACCGACCGGCATTTCGGCTCCGGGCAGACCGAGGAATATCTGGACGGCCTCTATTACAGCTTCGATTTGCTGGCCGATAACCCGAAACTGG
>JAQCKY010000226.1 GCA_027592155.1 Pseudomonadota bacterium | reverse complement strand
TGATTCTTGATATTAGAATGCCAACGATGAGCGGGTTGGAGGTTCAGCAAGAGCTTGCCAACCATGGTATCGATTTGCCCATTGTATTTTTGACCGGGCATGGCGATGTTCATCTTGCCGTTCGTGCAATGAAAGCGGGCGCCTTTGATTTCATCGAGAAACCTTACAACGATC
Source organism: Pseudomonadota bacterium (assembly GCA_027592155.1). GTDB lineage: Bacteria > Pseudomonadota > Alphaproteobacteria > Rhodospirillales > UBA2165 > JAQCKY01. The sequence goes on along the minus strand of JAQCKY010000226.1, from coordinate 5,044 downwards.
AGGTGCTCCTCGACCTTATCCAACGCGCGATTTCCCGTCATGGCGAGAACCGGGAATCCGTCTCGGCGACAGATGCGATCCAGGGCCGGTGGGAGCGCCTGACCCCCCGTGAACGCCAAATCATGAACCAGGTCGTGGACGGAAAATCTAACCGTGTTATTGCCGAAATGCTTGAAATTAGTGAGAAAACCATCGAATTCCATCGTGCCAATGTCATGGAAAAGATGGAAGCGACCTCCCTTGCCGAGTTGATCCGTTTGGCCGTGTCTCTGGAGCGGATTGGGCGAGACGAGCCCCAGGGATTACCGAAACGAAACCAAGAAGTCCGTTGATCTTTAGCCGACAGCCCCCATATCAATTTTTCATGTAACGCTGGTTCGTTTGTCTGGTCCGATGACGACGTTATACTAGTTATAGTGGTGAATTGGTCGGAGGCGGTAGAATGTTCGATGGCGACACACCGGTAGGCGATATTATCAGGGATAAAGGCGACTCGATGATTACGGTCGAGGAAAGCCAAAGTATCTCTACTGCGGCACAAGTCCTCACGCATCACCGTATTGGTTTACTTGTTGTGATGAGCACCGAACGGAAATTTGTTGGCCTGTTATCAGAGCGGGATATCGTTCGCGCCGTTGCAAAATCGCCCGAAAAAATCTCGGAAATTCTGGTTGGCGACCTCGTCACTCGAAATGTCACGGCTTGTGACATGCGGGCGACTGTTGACGATGTCTTGGACACCATGCGCGAAAATGGTTTTCGGCATATTCCGGTGGTCGATGGTGGCAAGATCAAGGGTATCATCAGCCGTACCGATGTTCTCCGGCGCCGTTGGACTGACCTGCCAGGAGATGACCTGGCTGAAGATGGTATATCCGTGGATGAAATAGCCTCTATTATCTAGCGCCCGCCCGTAGTCCTGTCGGGGAGGTCGTATTTACAGACCGCGGCCATTGCCCAGATAAAATTATTGGCGGCGAACTCCGACTGTCGCGACGGATTTTCGTTCAGGAATTTTGAAAAATCACGAACCAGGTCGATGGGTAATTTTTGTGCTGTGCAGGTTTCAAACCATCGGAATCCGTCAATCAACTGGGCTTGGAATAACCCCGTAAGACTGTCAGTCAACCCAGAGACATAACTCAATTGCTGATCCGGTGTGGCAGAGAGGAACTGATTACCCGTCATGTAGCTTTTGGGTTCGGCCATACTAGGCTGGATGGCGAGGAGCAGGAGCCCAACCGCCATTAAGCAGACCCGGTAGGCGTGAAGCGTAACTCTCAACATACGCAACCCTAGCGAAGGCGGTCTGCTGGGCTCAAAACACGATGACGTGTGATCCTATGGCCAAATAGTGCGTCTACCACTTACCGATGTGAACCGGCCGATTGGGCGGTGGATCAAAGACGTTGCGAGCGCGCTCCATCAGCGGCCCGTCGGGGATGGTCACCCGGGTTTTCCGTCGACGTAACGACTCGAACATCATGTCTTTCAATTGAGCTCGGATTTCCGCGTAGGCAGGATCATCGCCGAGATCGTTGAGTTCTTGTGGGTCGTTCTTTAGATCGAATAATTCGGGCCGGTATTTTTCGTGATGAACATATTTCCAATCCGCTGTGCGCACCATGGTCGCGCGCGCCTCGACAGGCTCGATGCCCATATCCCAGATCGGCGCACGGGTGGCATATTCGGACTCACTGATCGCGTATGTGCGCCATTCCGGATCGTCGCCTTGCATTACCGGTATCAGTGACTGCCCCTCGAGAACATGGCGCGGCACATCTCCACCAAGGGCATCGACAAAGGTCGGCAGAAGATCGATCGATTCAACCAGACGGCTATCGACAGTCCCGCGGGTCGCGTCGGCGGCCTCGTCGGGGTTGTAGACAATCATTGGAATGTGGACGCTTGCTTCGTGGAATAGCTCTTTCTCGCCCAGCCAATGATCGCCGAGATAGTCGCCATGGTCGCTGGTGAAAACGATCAGGGTGTCGTCCATCCGGCCTTGTTCTTCGAGGAAGGCGAACAGCCGGCCCATATGATCGTCGATCTGTTTGATCAGGCCCATATAGGCGGGGATGACGTTTTGGCGGACGTCGTCCCGTGAGAATGAAATGCAATCCTCCCGCGTCGCATAGGCCTGGAGGACGGGATGGCCGTCTTCCTTTTCCCGGGGATGCCGGTTTGCGGGCAGGATGTCGTTGCCGCTGTACATGTTGTGATAAGGCGCCGGTGCAATATAAGGCCAGTGCGGTTTGATATAGCTGAGATGCAGACACCAGGGGTCGTCACCGGTCTCGGTGATGAACTCCATGGCCCGGTTGGTCATGTAAGCGGTTTCGGAATGTTCTTCTTTTATTCGCGCCGGGAGGTGGCAGTTCCGCATATTCCAGCCTGAGAGAATCTCGCCGTCCGGCCCCTCGGCGGAGTTGGCCCAATCGTGCCACGGATTATCTCCGTCGTAGCCGAGATCCCACAGATATTTGTTATAGGCGAGATCCTTGGCCTTCACCGCCAGTCCGTGCAGGCCGTCATCGCGCTCATAGGGCTCAAAGCCGCATTCGCTGATCAGCAGCCCGTCATCTGTGGCGGGGTCCAGGCCAAGGCGGTCCATCCCGTCACGATCCGCGACCATATGGGTCTTGCCGACCAACCCGACGCGAAGACCCAGCGGGCGGAGATGGTCGCCAATGGTTTTTTCGCCGACCGGCAGGGGAACGCCGTTCCAAGTCGCGCCGTGGGTAAAGGCATAACGTCCGGTGTAAAAGCACATGCGCGAGCCGCCGCAGATCGGCGCCTGACAGTAGGCCTTGTCGAAGATCACGCCCTTCTTTGCCAATCCGTCGATGTTGGGGGTCTCGAGCCGCGGGTGACCGGTGCAGGACAGATAGTCCGCCCTTAACTGATCACACATGATGAACAGTATATTCCTAGCTTTTGCCATAGCTGTTTTTCCTGCTGTCTTATCGATATTTGTTATCAATGCTCGTAGACCGCGATAATTCGAAAAGCAAGACTGGAAACGCCCTATAAGCAGTGTTAGGGGTAGAGTTCCACAGGAAGGAAGGGACCGGATAAATGGAATTCCATATCCAACTAATTGACGACGATGCGCATCCGGAACGGCGCCAGCAAAGCCGGGATGACCATTGGCAGTATTTCGACGATCACGTGGACCATTTTGTCGCGCGGGGTGCGACACGCTCGGATGACATGACGACCTTTCTGTCGAGTGTCGTTTTCGTGGATTTCCCCGATTGGGATGCCGTGCGGCATTTTGCGGCGAACGAACCCAATAATCTCAACGGGGTTTATAAGGAAGTTATTATCCGCCGGTGGGGGAATGGGCTGGGTCGTATCCAGCGGGATTTCCCGAAAAAGGACGATCAGGTTTACTGGTATTACCGGGGCTATGGAAAGCCCGGCATGCATGAGAAACGCATGGAGTTATTGGCCGCTCACCAAGAATACTTCGCCCCGTACGACATCGAAAATTTTATCGTCCGGGGGGCTGTTTGGGATGACGACCATACCGAATGGCAGGGCAGCGCGAACCTGATCGCCCTACCGTCACGGTCCGCGGTCGAGGATTTTCTCGCGAATGAACCCTATTATAAGAACGGGCTTTACGAAGACGTTCTGATCCAGCGCTATGGATTTGGAGGTCGTCCCGGGCAGCGTACTTAGCGAACGTTTTCTAGCGGGCTAAGATCCGTCCAGTATTGTCTGCGAAATCTTTTCAGCGGTCATGATGGTGGGAATATTGGTATTGCCGCGAGGTACCGACGGCATAATCGACGCATCGACAACACGGAGGCCATCGACCCCGTAGACCCGGGCTTGCGGATCGACCACCGCGTTTGGATCGTCCGCGGCACCCATTCGGCAGGTGCCGACATGATGGGCCGGGCCGCTGACGCTCGTGCGGACGAATTCATCCAGAACATCATCATCCTGAGCCAGCGTTGTGACGTCGACGCCTGGCATGGACAGGCTGCCGACCACCGGACGGCTCGCCGCCGGTAGAATGTCGAGCAACATCGATACCGCCCGGGCGCGTATTCTATTGGCGGTGGTAATATCGTTTAACTGCCGCATTCGCGCCGCGCGGGCGATGGGAAAGGCGGTGTGCCAGAGAGGGCGGAGTTCCGGAGACAGCAGCATGCCTGCCGCTCGGCGGACGGCGTCAACATGCCGGACCCGGTCGAGATCATCGCTATGGTAATCGAACTCGACGCTGGGCATCGACCGTGGGTCGGTATTCGTAAGGCTTACCCGGCCTCGCGAAAGCGGTTTTGCCACCGTTGGGGTAAGCGAACTGATGCGTCGCCCCAAGGCGTGCCAGCCGGTCATGCCGCCAAAGGGAATATACATATCCATCGGGGGACAGTCGGGTACGTTCGAGGTGTAGCGGACCGAAGTCGCCGTATGGGCCCGGATATGTTTGGCCGGAACCGCGTGGCGCCGCAAATGGGCGACCAAGAGCAGAAGATGATGATTGTGGAGATTGGCGCCGACGCCTGGACGGTCCGCGCGCAGTTCCACACCCAATGCCTGGAGATCTTGCGCCGGCCCGATACCGGCGCGAAGCAACATACCGGGTGATTGCAGGGCGCCAGCCGAGATGATGATTTCGCCGCCGGTGATCGTACGGGTTTCTCCATCAGCCTCGACCCTGACACCAGTCGCACGCGGTGTTCCATTAGGTTTCTGGAAGTCGATGCCCAGAACAGTGGCGTCCGTCATGAGGTCGAGGTTCGGGCGCTGGCGGGTGGCGGCATCGAGATAACAGATTGCACTGGAGGCTCGTTTATCGGGAAACCGGCTGAGCGGAAGCACGCCGATGCCCTCCCGAAAATCTCCGTTGAGGTCGCTAATCTCGGTTATCTGTTGATTTCGGCAATATTCGAACAAGGCGTTCGCCATCGGCGGCAGGCCGTCCGGCGTCAGTCTTCGGATTGGGACAGGTCCGTCGCTGCCATGCATGTCGCCATCGAAATCGGTATCGGTTTCCAATTTGCGAAAGTAGGGGAGGACGTCTTCC
>JAQCKY010000225.1 GCA_027592155.1 Pseudomonadota bacterium | reverse complement strand
CCATGCGTTCATCCGTGGATCGGGGCAGCATTCCGTATTCGGCGGTCACCCACCCTCGGCCGCTTTCCTTCAGCCAGGACGGCACTCTTTGTTCGACGGACGCCATACAGAGAACGTGGGTGTCGCCGAATTTGGCCAGGCAGGACCCTTCCGCATGTTTATTGACACCCGTTTCGAGCGTGATTTTGCGCAACTGATCCGGCGTGCGACCCGATGGCCTCATAATTGTTGTCCTTGGTTTTGGTGTTTTGGTTATGGAGTTTGCGACGAAATTGGACCCTAGCCGACCCGCGCAAGACCGTCCAGGCTCGCTACTCTCTCACCTATTATTTGCTGGCCCGTTGACGCTTACCGAGTCCGTTACTAGATTCAGCCCGCACCACACATCCTGACATGATTGCGAAATGACAACACACCGACCCGTTATATCGGAGCTTGGCGAGCCGGGCGGGCGGCGATTCGGGCGGGACACTGATTGTCCGGGGTCAGGCGAATTTGCTGGACGATATCACGGCGATGGCGGACCTTGAGCGCATCCGTGTCTTGTTCGAGACATTGGAAACCAAAGAAATGATGCTGCGGGTTCTCGACCTAACTGATAAGGCTGCCGGGGTACAGATTTTCCTGGGCGCTGAGAATGAATTATTTAAGCAGACTGGATGCTCGATCGTGGTCGCGCCTTACCGGTCCAGCCAGGAAACAATTGTCGGGGCGATCGGAGTCATCGGCCCGACCCGAATGAACTATGCGCGGATTATTCCCTTGGTCGATTACACGGCCAAGCTGATCGGCGATTATATCGGTTAGAAAGCGAGAGAAATGAGCTCAGAAGACAATAAAGACGACGAGATGGCCCAAGACCCCGCGATGGGAGAACAGCCAGACGAAATGGCTGCGGAAATCGACCCCGGGGATGAGTCATTGGAGCAAGGCGGAGACGCGTCGGCGCAGGCCGACGACGCCCCTAAAACATACGAGGAGCTTCTTTCAGAAGTGGCTGTGCTCAAGGATCAACTGCTGCGCGCAATCGCCGAAACCGAAAACGTGCGCCGGCGCGGCGAACGGGAACGGTCGGATCTGGCGAAGTACTCAATTACCGGGTTCGCACGGGAAATTCTGTCGGTCGCGGATAACTTAAACCGTGCCATGGACAGTGTTTCCGAAGAGGCGAGAGCGTCCAATAGTGAACTCAACACGCTTTACGAAGGCATTGAATTCACCGCCAAGGAAATTCCGGTCTGTTTCTCTCGATTTGGTATTGAGCCGGTCGATGCGTTGGGTCAACGGTTCGATCATAATTTCCATCAGGCAATGTTTGAAGTCGAGGACCCGAGCCAGCCGGTCGGGACGGTCGTTCAGGTCATCCAGCCGGGTTACAAAATACATGAGCGGCTGCTGCGACCGGCGATGGTCGGCGTGGCGAAAGGCGGTCCAAAAGCCGAAGAGTCGGCGCCTGTTGAAGAAGTCGCCGCGGAGGGCAAGCCAGGCGCTTCCGCCTCCGGGCCAGCGGCTGCCTATGAAAAGCAGGCGGAGGCAGCCGATGCCGTTGCAGAAGAAACGAATCCTAAACTCGACACGGAGCTGTAGCGAACTGCCGAGGCGCCAATTAGGACTGCTATTTTAGACTGATATCATTCGGGTCATGGGCGTTGAAACGCGCCTTTGCGGTCTCGCGCGATTTCACCGCGTAACAATAGACGCAGCCGTGGGGGCATGAATCGTAAGCCCCGATGTCCCGGGAAGCCGCGCAGCGGCAGGTCTTTCGGTGTGACGCCGATTTTGACGAGAGCGGTTTTCCGGCAATCGCCGATAGCCGGATATCATCGATACAGCGGGCGTCTTCGAGGATGCTGGAAACCAGTTCCGGCTGCCCGCAAAGGCTCAACCTCATATTATTGTTGTCGGCGATCTCAGCCAGGCGGGACAAAAGAAGGCTCTTCTCGTCCGCTTCTGGGTTTCGCCACGAGAATGACCGACCCTCTGCGTCCTGATTTTGCACCGCATGATCCAGATTGCGCTGGGTTTTGCGGTAAACCTGCATGAAGGAAACCACCACCTCGTTGACCGTTCCGTTGAGTTGGGCCGCGAGGGCTTCGAAGTTTTTGATATGCCAGGCCGCCGCGGTAGCGCTTGTCATGGCGATCGGGTCGTAGCGCCAGACCGGCACGTCGATACCGAATTGGTCCCGAAGCTGTTTTAGCTGACCAATCGCCTGATTGGCTGGGATCGTTGCTGCGTCTAATTGCCGAGGATATCCGGTGATGGTGAATTGAACGATAAAGGGCAGATTTTCGACCTTGAGTACCTCTAAAACGCCGAAAAAGGGCCCGACATTTCTGGTCCAGAAGACAAAACCGTCTATATCCGGCTTTCGAAGCGAGACGGAAAACGGCTTCCCCCCGTAAGGATTGGCAACAAGGCACTTGCCGGCGCGCAGCCGATTGGAAAACCAGGGGCCGTAAAATGCCGGAATATCGGTTTTATAGCTGGCGGAAACGATCATTGAGCAAAAATAACTTATTTTCGTGAAAAACCGGACAACGGTTGCGACTATTTGAGCCGCGACATATATATCCCTCAGTTTTGACCATCCCCGGTGTCTGAGAGTTCTATTTGACAGATTTATTGGTCGGATCGGGATCAGTGAGGCACCAAGATACCGCATCTAGCGTGATTGAGCGTTCTAAGTTCGTCTTCCCGAAAAGGTAGGGCTTTGGACAATTCATCGCGGCGGTTGGGAAAACGCTTCCGCGATGCTTAATGGGTCGTGGGAGCCTTGTTGCCAAGAGAGAGGGACAAATGAGTAAAGTTATTGGTATCGATCTAGGAACCACCAACTCCTGCGTTGCTTTGATGGAGGGCGCGGAAGCAAAGGTTGTCGAAAATGCCGAAGGCATGCGGACGACCCCGTCCATGGTTGCCTTTGCTGACGGCGGTGAGCGGCTGGTCGGACAATCCGCCAAACGCCAGGCCGTTACGAACCCCGAAAACACGCTATTTGCGATTAAACGACTGATTGGCCGGCGCTATGACGACCCTTTGACGGAGAAGGACAAGGATCTCGTGCCGTACCATATCGTCGCGGGTGATAATGGCGATGCTTGGGTTGAGGCTGACGGTGAAAAATACAGCCCTAGTCAGATCAGCGCTTTCATTCTGCAGAAGATGAAGGAGACGGCGGAATCCTTTTTGGGCGAAACCGTCACCCAAGCGGTGATTACGGTTCCCGCCTATTTTAACGATTCACAGCGCCAAGCGACCAAGGATGCCGGAAAGATTGCCGGTCTCGAGGTCCTGCGCATAATCAATGAGCCGACCGCTGCCGCGCTTGCTTATGGATTGGACAAGAAGCAGGCCGGCACAATCGCCGTCTACGATCTTGGCGGCGGCACGTTCGATATTTCCGTTCTTGAAATCGGCGATGGTGTATTCGAGGTCAAATCAACGAACGGGGACACCTTCCTCGGCGGTGAAGATTTCGACCAATGCATCCTGGACTATCTATCGGACGAATTTAAGAAAGAGTCCGGTGTGGACCTTCGCGGTGACCGTCTTGCGTTGCAACGCCTCAAGGAAGCGGCGGAGAAGGCCAAGACCGAACTGTCGAGCGCGATGCAGACCGAGGTCAATCTGCCGTTTATTACGGCGGACGCCAGCGGGCCAAAACATCTCAACATCAAACTTACCCGCTCCAAGCTCGAAGCTTTGGTGGAACCGTTGATCGAACGCACGATGGCGCCCTGCAAGGCCGCGTTGAAGGATGCTGGTATCTCTGCCGGCGAAATCGACGAAGTCATTCTCGTCGGCGGTATGACCCGCATGCCCAAAGTGCAGGCGCGGGTCCAGGAGTTCTTTGGTCGCGAACCGCATAAAGGTGTTAACCCGGACGAAGTTGTTGCCCTTGGCGCCGCGATTCAGGCCGGTGTTTTACAGGGCGACGTTAAAGATGTCTTGCTACTCGATGTAACACCATTGTCTCTGGGTATTGAGACCTTGGGCGGGGTCTTCACACGCTTGATTGACCGCAACACAACGATCCCGACTCGTAAGAGCCAAGTGTTCTCGACCGCCGAAGACCAGCAGTCGGCCGTGACGATCCGTGTCTTCCAGGGCGAACGGGAAATGGCGGCCGATAACAAGCTGCTGGGTCAGTTCGATCTGGTCGGCATTCCCCCGGCCCCCCGCGGCATGCCTCAGATCGAGGTGACATTCGATATTGACGCGAATGGTATCGTCAATGTTTCCGCCAAGGATAAGGCGACGGGCAAGGAGCAGCAGATTCGGATCCAAGCGTCCGGTGGATTGTCGGATGCGGATATCGAAACCATGGTCCAAGAAGCCGAAGCCAACGCGGAAGAGGACAAAAAACGCCGCGAACTGGTGGAAGCCCGGAACCAGGCGGACTCCGTTGTTCATAGCACCGAGAAAAACCTCGCCGAATATGGTGACAAGGTTGAGGCGGAAGAAAAAGCCGCTATCGAGGATGCCGTTACCGCGCTCAAGGCTGTGCTGGAAAGCAACGACCTTGATGACATCAAGGCTAAAACAGATGCGGTTGTTCAGGCATCAATGAAACTCGGTGAGGCAATGTATAAAGAAAGCCAAGCTGAGGGTGCCGGAATGGATCCTGGAATGGGCGGCGGCGCGGATGAGGTTCAGACAGCCGATGCCGGCGATGACGCCACGGTGGTCGATGCGGACTTCGAAGAAGTCGATCCGGATCCCAAAGACAAATAAGCGCTTCTCTCATGGCGATTTGACGAGAACGGTTACCCGAGCGAATTTAGAAACTCGCTCGGGTAAGCTTTAAGGCGGCTGTTGATGGCTAAAGAAGATTATTACGAAACTCTCGGCGTTGATCGCGATGCGGATGCCGACGCAATAAAAAAGGCATACCGCAAGAAGGCGATGCAATTTCATCCGGATCGAAATCCGGGTGACGCTACCGCGGAACAAAAATTCAAAGAATTAAACGAAGCCAACGACGTTTTATCGGACGATGAAAAACGCGCGGCTTATGACCGGTTTGGCCATGCGGCGTTTGAACAGGGTGGTGCCGGCGGTGGTGCCGGGTTCTCGCAAGGCGGCTTCGGCGCCGGGTTCTCGGATATCTTCGATGAGATGTTCGGTGATTTCATGGGCGGCGGCGGCAACCGTCAACGTGGTGGTGCGACCCGCGGCTCTGATCTCCGCTACAATATGGAAATCAGCTTGGCCGACGCCTATGG
>JAQCKY010000224.1 GCA_027592155.1 Pseudomonadota bacterium | reverse complement strand
ACTTATCTTTATTGTAGCCTATAACGCCGAAAAAACGATTGCCGATGTTCTGAATCGAATACCGGGGTCCCTTGCCGACACTTTCGAGCTCGAAATCTTAATTATCGACGACGCGTCGCAAGACCAGACATTTGATCGCGGTCGTGCGGCAAGTCGTGAGACCACGGGGTCTTACCAGATTCGTGTGCTCTTCAATCCGGTCAATCAAGGATATGGTGGCAATCAGAAAATCGGTTTTCATTACGCGATAAAGAACGGTTTCGATTTTGTCGCATTAATTCACGGAGACGGACAATATGCCCCTGAAAGTCTTCCGGAATTACTGGTACCACTCTCAACCGGAGATGCTGACGCAGTCTTCGGAAGCCGGATGATTTCGCCGGGCAGCGCGAGAGCAGGAGGCATGCCGCTTTATAAATTTATCGGCAATAAAATTCTAACCGCATTTCAAAATACACTGCTCGCAAGCAATCTGAGCGAGTTTCATTCTGGATACCGGATTTATTCGGTTCCGGCCCTCGAGCGCATTCCATTTCATCTGAACACCAATGTGTTCCACTTCGATACCGAGATCATAATCCAGTTTCTATTAGCGGGTTTACGCATCAAGGAACTCCCGATTCCCACATATTATGGCGACGAAATTTGCCACGTCGATGGGCTCAAATACGCCTGGGATGTCACCGCTACAACTTTGAAGGCGAAGAGCCAATCATTTGGTCTCTTTTACGACCGAAAGTTCGATTGCGTGCCCGCGTCAGCCAACATGGCTAGGTATGCGCCTAAATTAGACTTCCGCAGCCCACAATCAGAAGCGCTCAAGCGCGTCGGCCGAGGGAAACGTGTCGTAGATTTCGGGTGCGGAGAAGGCACATTCGACGCCGCACTATGCGCAAACGGGTGCCATGTGACCGGCGTCGATTTGCAGCGCCCATCAGACACAGACAGCTTCGACTTATTCTTTGTCCATGACCTAGATCATCCGACATTACCGATTGACCTCTCGGATCAAGACTATCTCTTGATGCTCGATATCATCGAACATCTGAAGTCGCCTGAGGCATTTGTCGATAGCCTGCGCCAGGGCTTGATCCGCAATCCTTCGGCGAAACTTCTGGTGAGTACCGGTAACGTGGGCTTCATACTAACACGTTTGGGTCTGACCTTTGGGATGTTCAACTATGGCACCCGTGGAATCCTCGACCTCACGCATACTCGTTTGTTTACTTTTGCGACGATCCGGCGGCTTTTCGAGCAAAGCGGATTTACCGTTCTTGAGGTAAAGGGCATTCCGGCCCCCTTCCCTTTGGCGATCGGTCGCGGTTGGTTGTCGAAATTCTTGCTGAAGCTGAACGAATTGGCGATCCGTGTTCGGCCTTCGCTCTTTTCGTATCAAGTTTTAATGGTCGTCGAACCCAAACCCACATTGGAATATCTTCTGCAAACGGCAGAAACCGTTTCCGACAAACGGGCCCGAGGCGATGACCCAAACTGATCGGCTTGCCGCCATTTTCCCGCTGGCGGTGTTGATGTTCATCGTCTTGACGGCGACGGAATTACCCAAGACTAGTTTCTTTTGGATCCCGAGCACGGTCTATCTCTACGCAACGATCATCGCCATTCTTTTTCGACGCGCCACACAGGATCATCCGCGTTGCTGGATAATCGCAGGCAGCTTCGTCGCCATTTTCGTGATTGGCGGCCAGGTGTTGATTCTAGAACAAGGCATTCCAACCCGTTGGCTGGATTGGGGTAGGTTCCCAACGCATGACGCGGCGGACTTCCTAGCAAACTCGCACGCAATCTTGACCGATGGCAGCTTCACATCCATCCGGGGTCGTCCCATGGCCAACGCGACGCTTGCTAGCATTTGGCGGCTTTCGGATTTCGATCTGGCGACACTTGGCTGGATCGTGTCCGCCCTTTGTGCGGTCTCCTTGACAATTTACGGAGTGGCCTCGCTTCGCACTTTCGGTATACCGATCGGAGTTTTTCCGATTGCAATTGCAGTTGATTTTATTCATGAGCATTTGGGCGCATTTTCAAGCGAACCCATTGGATTTTCGGTCGGACTGGTGTCGGCGGCGCTGCTATTGAATACGGCTTTAAGACCGACACTACCCACTTATACATTTGCACTCTTCACCTTGGGATTGGCCTTGTTTCTGCGGGCGGGCGCAATGTTCATCCTGCCATTCTTGTTAATTTGGCCCTTCTTCCTGTTCAAGACTCGCCGCACGCAAATTCAGGCAGCCGCTCTTGGCCTGTGTGCTTTGGTTTTTGTAGCTCTCCTGCATGTTTCGGTGTCTCGTACCTTGACTCCCGACAGCCCGAGCTTCGTGAATGCGCCCAAATCTTGGTATGCTATTATTGTCATGGGAGACGAAGCACGCGGTCTGAGACCCGATAGGCCCGTACGGACTGAAGCGCGATGGCTACAAATATTTGATGATCACCCTGGATTATCAGACAGCCCAATCAGCGAACAAGGCCGACTTTTTATGGAGATATTGGCTAAGAATGCTCTCGAGCGACCGCTCTCAGTCGCCATGGGAGCAGTCATCGAATATGGCGATCAAATCGGTCGGGCTGGATTGTTTCGATTTATTGATAACAAAGCCATAAGAGCGGTCACATTCTCATTTTTGATTCTTGGCTTTCTCGTAGCCGCCTGGCAGTGGCGGCGGGACCCGTTATCCTCCCTGATTTTCTTCGTCGGAATCGGTGTCGTCTTGTCTATTCCGTTTCTGCATGGCGGAGAGAATCGGATACACGCGGCGACGGTCGGACTGATGGCAGCTGGCGCGGCTCTGCTCATACGTAGATTTCTGGCAAGTCAAGATTGGCGAGACGAGCTAGCCACACCGAGCAAAAACGCATCAATAGTATTTCCAGCAACGATGGCCTTCTCGATTCTCACGCTTTCGTTGATCTCGGCAGGCACTTTCGTTCTGCCAAACAGTTTTGTCTTCGACACCGAGAAATGTCGCACGGGCGGTAGCAAAGCCCTCTGGCGCAGCGGCTCGTCTGTCGCCGTTCTAATGTCTCCCGCCGGCCGGAACGGCCTCGCTTTTCGCGACAGCACGGCTGTGGAGACGACCATCCGAGAATGGCAGTCCGTCGCGGATAGGAACGGGTGGTTCTTCTACGCGCCTATTGACGTAGACCTTATTAGGAACGCCAACATACCTCTATCCACCATCACGGAACCCGGTGCCTTGGCCATTGTGATGAAACTAACCGACGGATCTTTGGCTAGGCAATGGATCTCACCGGGGAATTTAGATCGAGCCGGAATCGCGTGCCTGCCCAAGAATTCTTGATAAGCATTACAGTCGGACCGTCAGGCCCTAGTGATATGCCCTAACCGCTCCCCTGCATAGCGCAATTGAACAGCATCAACCCACGTGTCGTTCTCAATATACCAAGTAACCGTTTCCCTAAATCCTTGGCTAGAGTTGACGTTCGGCCGCCAACCCAGTTCCGCCGCGATCTTATCTGCCTTGAGCGCATATCGCCGGTCATGCCCGGGGCGATCGACAACCGATCGTATCTGCCTACTATGAGGATTACCGTCGCCCCGGGGACGCAACCGGTCTAGGTTCGCACAAATTTCTTCTACGACCTCGCGATTCGTCCGGGTTTCCCCGCTGGCGACGTTATACGTCTCGCCCGGGCGGCCTCGATCCAGAACGGTCTCCAGAGCGCGGCAATGATCCGAGACATGCAGCCAATCGCGCTCTTGAAGGCCATCGCCATAAATCGGCAATGGCTCGCCGTTCAGAGCTTTCGTGATCATCAAAGGAATGAGCTTCTCGGGAAATTGGTAAGGGCCGTAATTGTTCGAGCAATTGGTAATAATCGTCGGTAGGCCATAGGTCTGATACCAAGCACGGACCAGATGATCTGCAGCCGCCTTCGACGCCGCATACGGGGAGCTGGGTGCATAGGGGTTGTGTTCGGACGCCGCCCCCGTTTCGATGGCACCGTAAACCTCGTCCGTCGACACGTGAAGAAACCTGAATCCGTTGCGAAACGACGTTCCGCGATTCGAGGCGTAAGAACGCGACGCTTCGAGCAATGCGAATACGCCGACAATATTCGTCTGCACAAAAGCGGCCGGCCCATCGATCGAGCGATCCACGTGTGTTTCGGCTGCAATATTCACCACAGCGTCTGGCAGATACTCGGACATGAGCTTATCGAGGAGTTTTCTGTCGGCGATAGACCCCTCGACAAATACATGATGCCTATTGCCTTCGAGCGTTCCCAAATTTAAGCGATTCCCAGCGTAGGTAAGGGCGTCTAGGTTGATTACGGTCCGTCCTTCCCCAATCATGTATTTGACGAAGTTGGAACCGATGAAACCGGCACCGCCTGTTACTAAAATCGTTTCAACCGGCACGATGAGTGTTCTCCGTCCCAAAGGATGCAAACTTCGATCGGCAACCGACCGCGGCCACGAGCCAGCTTAGCCCCGGTTGCAAGGGATGGAAACGCTGCGAAATCGGAAACGTGGAACCGCGGCGGAGCCTACCGCAAAGCAATGGCCCCTTTCGGCTGGTGGATGTGTGCAACGCGAAATAAGGTTAGTCATCGAATTGGATTTGAGACGTATGAGCAACCCCGCTGAAGCGGCCGAAGCCTCGATATGCAGAGTGATGAGTGAATCGGATATTCCTCTCCTGTTCGAGAGCGACACGCTTGCAATGCTAATAGTCGATGCAGGCACCACCGCCATCCTCGAGTCGAATGCGGCCGCCGCTCGGCTCCTGGCCTTTTCGAGTGGCGATCTCCCGGTCCCTCTCTCGTCGGTCCTGAGTTTATCGCACGAAACCCTTGTCAGCGTCCTGGAGAATGCGGTCCGATCCGGTCACCTCGAATTTCGGGACCATCATGCTCCCTCTGCGGCCGGGGAGCGGTCCCTGGAGTTCCAGGGCGGTGCTCTCGAATGGCGGGGCGAACGTCGTTTGCTCCTCATCGCCCATGACTTAAGCGGCTTGACCGACATCTCGCCGCTGGCGGACGACGCCACCCTCGATCCGCTGACCCGTCTGCCGAACAAGGCTCTCTTCCGCGACCGTCTGGAGCAGGCTCTGGCCCGCGCGCGCAGAGCGGACGAGCACTTCGCGGTGCTGTTTCTCGATCTGGATCACTTCAAGGATGTCAACGATACATTCGGGCATCTGGTGGGCGACGCCCTGCTGCGGGCTTTCGCCGACCGGTTGCGCGATTTCGTC
>JAQCKY010000223.1 GCA_027592155.1 Pseudomonadota bacterium | reverse complement strand
GTCGGGCCAGGGCTCGGCATCGCGCTTTGCGATCGCTTCGCCGCCGCCGGTTATAACATCGCGATGATTTCGCGGGACGCCGCCAACCTTGAGCCTTTCGTCGAACAAGTTACAAAAACGGGCGCCACGGCGACGGCCTATACAGCGGATGTTACCGATCAAGACGCCGTTATCGCGGCCTTCGACGCCGCCGAGAACGATCTTGGACCGGTGGATATCGCCATTCACAACATCAGTGGCCGGGTCGTCAAAAGCATCCTCGAGATGGAAGGCGCGGAATTCGAAGCGCAATGGCGGGCCTGCTGTCTCGGCGGGCTCTATGTCGGGCGCGAAGCCGCCAAGCGCATGCTGCCCCGGGAACAAGGCTCGATCTTTTTTACCGGGGGCCGTGCCAGCCGAACCGCCGCCGCCAAATTCGCCGCCTTCGCCGTTGCCAAGTTCGGTGTCCGGGCGTTGGCTCAGAGCATGGCGCGGGAATTATGGCCGCAAGGGATCCACGTCGCCCACTTCCCCGTGGAGGCCACCATCGCCCGGGAGCCGATGATCACCAACAATCCCGAGCTTCATAAGAAGGGCGGTATGGTCGCTACAACGTCTCTCGCCGAACAATTTTACCAAACCCATATCCAACCCCGGGATTGCTGGACATTTGAAAACGACATCCGCACCTGGATGGATGAATTTTAGGGAATCACCAATGGCCACAGAATATGAGATGGAGCGGCTCGCAGTCGTTGTCAGCTTCGATGAGTCTTCGCTCTACACGGAAACCTATGGGTTTGCCGGAACCGGCGGCACCATCTTCCTTGAGGGGCAACGCCTGATCCCCAAGGATCGCCCGTCGGACACGGTGATCTTGTTCATGCATCCGAGCTCGGTCCTGCAACTGATGCCGCTGCCGACCGGCCTCGCCAAAGCCGGCATTCATGTCCTGTGTTGCGGCAGCCGCTACGCCAAGAACGACACCCCCTTGATCATGGAAAAGGTGCTGATCGATTACGGCGCCTATGTCCGTTACGCCAAGGAACAGCTCGGCTACAAACATGTCATGCTCGGCGGATGGAGCGGCGGCGGCTCCCTCGCATTGTTCTATCAGTCGCAAGCCGAAAACCCGACCATCCCCGCCGGTGACCCTGTCGACATCACCAAAGCGAACCTAATCCCGGCGGACGCGCTTTTGCTCCTAGCCGCCCATGTCAGCCGAGCAACAACACTGACCGAGTGGATGGACGGCTCTGTGCGGGATGAAATGAACCCCGATGACCGCGACCCTGAGCTCGATCTCTACAACCCCAACAATCCTAATCAGCCACCTTACGATGCGGAGTTCTTAAAACGCTATTGGGAAGCCCAGCTTGCCCGGAACCGCAAGATCACGGCCTGGGCCCGCGAGATGCTGGAAGAACTCAAAAAACGGAATACCGGCGAGATGGAGCGCGCCTTTATTGTCCACCGGACCATGGCCGACCCGCGCTGGCTCGATGCCACGATCGAGCCCAACGGGCGCAAGGAGAACTGGTGCTATCTCGGCAACCCCGAGACCGTTAATGTCGGACCCACAGGACTAGCCCGCTTCAACACGCTCAGAAGCTGGCTCTCCCAATGGTCCTATGACGAGTCCCGCGCCAATGGTGAAATTTGCGGCCCCGGCGTGACCATCCCGTCCCTCGTCATCGAAAACGGCGCCGACGACGCGGCACCATCGAGCCACGCAACGCGTCTCTTTACCGCACTGGCCGCAACCGATAAGCAACACAGCGTCATCGACGGCGCGACCCATTACTATCGGGCACAACCGGAACAGTTGGCGCAAGCCATCGGCACCATCGAACCTTGGTTGAAAAGCCACGGCTTCCATAACGACTAGGGACAAATATGACCGAAGACGCAACGGAATTTAATACGGGCCGCCCCGGCCCTCTCAAGGGCGTAAAGGTAATCGAGCTGGGCCAACTCCTGGCCGGTCCCTTTGCCGCCAGCCGCATGGCGGATTTCGGGGCCGAAGTGATCAAAGTGGAGACCCCGGGCTCCGGCGATCCGATGCGTAATTGGGGGCATTACCGGTTCGAAGGTCACCCCTTGTGGTGGCCGATCCTCGCCCGGAACAAGAAATCCGTAACCGCCAATCTTCGCGAAGAACGTGGTCGTGATCTGGTACGCCAGCTCGTCAAAGATGCCGACGTCCTGATTGAAAATTTCAAACCCGGTCGGCTTGAAGAATGGGGTCTCGGCCCCGAGGACTTGCACGCCATCAATCCGCGCCTGGTCATCGGCCGGGTCTCCGGTTACGGCCAGACCGGCCCCTATGCCGAAAAGCCGGGCTTCGCCAGCGTCGGCGAAGGTTTCAGTGGATTGCGCCACATCAACGGCTTCCCGGGCGGACCGCCGCCGCGCAACGGCATCTCCCTCGGCGATACTTTGACCGGCATTTTCGCGGTGCAAGGCATCATGATGGCGCTCTATTGGCGGGACGCCCTCGGCGGCGGCAAAGGCCAGGTTGTGGACGCGGCGATTTACGAATCCTGCTTCGCTCTGTTGGAAGGCACGCTCCCGGAATATGACAAGCTCGGTATTGTTCGGGAGGCGAGCGGCACCGGCCTCGCCAACGTGGCGCCGTCGCACATATACCCGACCAAGGACGGCGGCTGGTTCATCATCGCCGCCAATGTGGACCCTATGTTCATCCGCCTGTGCAAGGCCATGGGGCAGCCGGAACTTGCCGAGGACCCGAAATTTTCAGCCCACATCCCCCGCGGCGAAAACTGCGAAGAACTGGACGCGATCATCGGCGAATGGACGAAAACCCTGTCCGCCGAAGAAATCCAAGAGACCTTGGAAGCAAACGGCGTCGTCTGCGGCCCGATCAATACCATCGCCGACATTGCCGAGGATCCCCAGTTCAAGGCCCGAGGCATGATCCGGCGCATGGAATCCGCCGATGTGGGCGACGTCGCCATCCCCGGCATTGCACCGGTGCTCAGCGAGACACCCAGCGACATCAATTGGCTCGGCCCCTCTCAACCGGGCGAACATAACGCGGAGATCTACGGCGGGATGCTGGGGTACTCCGACGATGAGCTGAAGCAGCTCGCCGAGGACGGCATTATTTAACGTCGCCTACCCCATAATAAAAGACGCGCCGGGGGTACCGGCGCGCCTCAGGAGGGGTCGTTTAGGGATTACAAATTAGGCGGCTTTTTTCTCATCCTTGTCATCGGTGAGAAGCTCTTGCGCCTTTCCAGACACCATCTTCGGCTGGCCACTGGCGATCTTGATCATCCGGGGTTTCATCTCCTCCGGAATTTCACGGACCAGGTCCACCGTCAAAACACCGTTATTGAGCCACGCATTGTCGACTTTCACATGGTCGGCAAGGTTGAACTTCTTGGAGAAAGCCCGGCCTGCGATGCCTTTATGGAGGAACTTACGCTCTTCCTCGTCGTCGCCTTGGCGGCCTTCAACATGGAGTACGTTGTCACGTACTTCGATGGCAATGTCGTCTTCGGAGAAGCCCGCGACCGCGAGGGTCAGGCGGTATTCGTCATCGCCGAGTTGCTCAATGTTGTAGGGCGGATAGCCGTTATCCACTTCGCTGACGCGGGTGGCGTTCTCCAGCATCCTCGCCATGCGGTCAAAGCCGATGGAAGAGCGGTAATAGGGGGTCAAATCGAATCGTACCATGAGTTTTCATCCTTCTATTAAGCAATGTTTTGCGGATTTGGTTCGGGCCCCGCGCCCGACCGGACCCATCATTGGCATCCGGCTCACGGGTATATGTTTCGATCGAAAGGACGCCGCAAGGGGTTGGTTCAAATTTTATTTTCACTGTGACAGTCCAGCCGTTAGCCCTTGAAGACCCTTGATTTTTTATGTCGTTTCTGCTATATAATTGCTCATCGAAGGGCCACTGTTTGGGCTTCGATGACGCGACCAAGACACACAGAGAACTGCCTATTTTGGGGGTCTCGAACAGACATTGCTTCTATAGGAGGATGCGACATGTGCCGTTTCAAATACTCTTCTTATTTCATTCATACATGTTCTGATTTCGGCCGCGCTTAAGCGCGCCGCCGGCTGGTTCCTATTGAATTATTTGAGGGGAGAAATCCATCATGACTGCGCTCACAACACCGTCACTTAGCTTACCGTCACTGTCCGACGAGAATGGCATCAGCGCCTATTTCCGGCATGTAAATGCCCTTCCGATGTTATCGGTCGATGAAGAATATATGCTCGCCAAACGTTGGCAGGAGCATGAAGAACCTGACGCAGCGCACAAATTAGTCACGAGCCATTTGCGCCTCGTAGCTAAGATCGCCTGGCGCTATCGCGGTTACGGCCTGCCCTTTGCCGACCTCGTATCCGAGGGCAATGTCGGGCTGATGAAGGCCGTCCGCAAATTCGATCCCGAAAAAGGGTTTCGTCTCTCGACCTATGCGATGTGGTGGATCCGCGCCTCGATCACCGAGTTCGTGTTGAAATCCTGGTCGATGGTCAGACTGGGGTCCATGAACGCGCAGAAGAAGCTGTTCTTCAGCCTCAATCGGGCCAAGAAAAAGCTCTCGATAATCGACAATGGCGAATTGAATCCCGAAGACGCGAAACAGCTTTCAAAGTACCTGGACGCCAACGAGGATGACGTCTTCCGCGTCAACCGCCGCCTTACTCAGCGAGATTTTTCGTTGAACAAACCCGTCACCGACGAGGACGGCGGAGGGGAATTCCTCGACTTCCTGGCCGACGAGTCACCGAATGCCGAAGACATCGTCTGCGAGCGTGACGAGGCGGATTATCAGAGCGCGTTAATTCGCGATGCCATGAAGACGCTGAAACCGCGTGATGCGGAAATCCTCGCCGCCCGCTGGCTCACCGACGAACAGCCGAGCCTTGAATCGCTGGGCGAAAAATACGGTATCAGCCGAGAACGGGTCCGCCAGCTCGAGGAACGCGCCATGCGCAAGGTGAAGGAATACATCCATGCCGCGATGAGCGAGGAAAATGAAACTCTTATCGCGGCCTAAAACGGCCAGACCAAGAGGATCATCGGGATACCAACGGCCACGATGACGATCTCCAGCGGTAATCCCATGCGCCAATAATCGCCGAAACGGTAGCCGCCCGGCCCCATCACCAGGGCGTTGTTCTGGTGCCCGATCGGGGTCAGGAACGCGCAGGATGCGCTGACGGCGACGCCCATCAGAAAGGCATCCGGCACGACCCCCATGGCGACCGCCATCTGGAT
>JAQCKY010000222.1 GCA_027592155.1 Pseudomonadota bacterium | reverse complement strand
TTGCTCAGATCATGCGGCATCACGGTATCGATATCGACCGAGCTCATCCGTTCCCGAATGGCACGTTCCATACGCAGCAAACCGACGCGATATTGATTTTCCATCAATTCACCGACGGACCGAACACGCCGGTTGCCGAGATGATCGATATCGTCGATCTCGCCGCGACCATCCTTAAGATCGACTAAGACTTTTACGACAGCCAGGATGTCTTCTTTACGAAGCACACGCACCGTATCCTCGGTCTCAAAACCGAGACGGGCATTGAGTTTCACACGACCGACCGCCGAAAGATCATAGCGGTCAGGGTCAAAGAAGAGACCTTTGAAGAGATTGTCGGCGGTTTCCAAAATCGGAGGTTCGCCAGGCCGCATCACGCGGTAGATATCGATCAGCGCTTCCTCACGGCAGGTATTCTTGTCCGCCGCCAGGGTGTTGCGGATGTACGGTCCAACGGTGACGTGATCGATGTTGAGGGTCGGGACCTCTTCGATGTTCACCGCTTCCATCGCTTCCATGATCTCTTCGGTGATCTCATCGCCGGCTTCCAGGAAGACTTCCCCGGTCTCGACGTTAATGACGTCATCAGCCGCATATCGGCCAATCAAATCCTCGACCGGCACGACATGCTCTTCGACGCCCTTGCTCTCAAGGTCACGAATAAAACGCGGGGTGACTTTCGTCTCGGCTTCAACGAGAACGCGCCCGGTTTTTGCGTTGATGAGGTCGTGGGTGAGCTTGGTGCCGCGCAACGCCTCAAGATTTAGCGGCGTCTTCCAGCCGCGCTTGGTCCGCGTGTAATTGACCGTCTCATAGAACAGCTGCAGAATTTCCGTCGGCGACATTCCCGTTGCTTCAGCCGGATCGACTTCCTTGCCCTGCGCTTCGCGAGTCTTACGCAGTTTTTGGGTCTCTTCGCTGTCCAGGCTCATCAGCAGCGTCGTGACCGGCAACTTACGGCGACGATCGATACGGACATAGACGAGATCCTTGGCGTCGAATTCAAAATCCAGCCAGGAGCCACGGTAAGGAATGACCCGTGCTGCAAACAGGAACTTGCCCGATGAATGGGTTTTGCCCTTATCATGATCGAAGAAGACACCGGGCGAACGATGCATTTGAGAAACGATCACTCGCTCGGTTCCATTAACAACGAACGTTCCGTTGTTGGTCATCAGCGGCATTTCGCCCATATAGACGACTTGCTCTTTGATATCCCTGACAGACCGCGCGCCGGTATCTTCATCAATGTCCCAAACAACAAGGCGAAGCGTAACTTTCAACGGCGCGGCATAGGTCATGCCCCGTTGCTGGCATTCCTCAACATCGTATTTTGGCTCTTCAAATTTGTAGTCGACGAATTCGAGCGTTCCGCGTCCGGAAAAATCCTGGATCGGAAAAACTGATTTTAGGACGGCCTGAAGACCGGCATCGGCACGAATCTGACGTTCGACCTCGCGCTGCAGGAATGCCTCATAGGAATTCCGCTGAACCTCAATAAGATTTGGCATCGGCGCAACCGTGACGATCCGGCCAAAGCTCTTGCGCACGCGCTTGCGATTCGTGAAGGACATAACAGACATTGCAGCTCCTTGTGCATAACACACTCGCAATCACCCAGCTTACCTCCGCCGCAGAGGTATCCCGGATAATCGCAACGCCACCGCCAAGACCGGCGGTAACTTAAAATCAGCGGTGATAACCGCTGGAACTGCACATCCGCTTTCCCGGCCTCGGCGCGGCCATACGGGCAAATGTGACACTCATTTTTGCCACCGGCCGCTGCGGCCCGAACGTGTTGTCGGGAACCGCAAGCGGCTAATGGGTCGTCGTTTGGGACAAAGTCCCGGTCGCGAAGTCTTGACCTACTTCAATTCCACCGTAGCACCGGCGGCTTCGAGCTTAGCCTTGATCTCATCCGCCTCATCCTTCGTGGCGCCTTCTTTAACAGCTTTCGGCGCCGCTTCGACCAGATCCTTGGCTTCTTTTAGGCCAAGACCGGTAATCGCGCGGACTTCCTTAATAACATTGATCTTCTTTTCACCGTGCGCTGCCAGGATCACGTCGAAGGTGTCCTTTTCTTCAGCCGCAGCTTCGCCGCCACCCGCACCAGGTGCAGCAGCAACTGCAACCGGAGCCGCAGCCGAAACGCCCCACTGCTCTTCAAGCAGCTTGCTGAGATCGGCGGCCTCGATGACCGTGAGTTTCGATAATTCTTCTGCAATTTTTTCGATGTCTGCCATTTTCTCGTTTCCTTAGGCTTGAATTGTGTA
This sequence comes from Pseudomonadota bacterium, assembly GCA_027592155.1. Taxonomy (GTDB): domain Bacteria; phylum Pseudomonadota; class Alphaproteobacteria; order Rhodospirillales; family UBA2165; genus JAQCKY01. The sequence goes on along the minus strand of JAQCKY010000222.1, from coordinate 2,973 downwards.
CGACGTGACCAACTACGCGGCTTCGCTGCTCGCATACGCGCCAATGACGCGAGCAACTTGCCCCGCGGGTGCTTGAAGCACCCCGGCCACTTTGGTTGCCGGAGCCTGCAAAAGACCAACCAACGACCCCCTAATCTCATCGAGAGAGGGAAGTTTCGCTAGGGCATTGATCCCTGCAACATCCAGTAACTGTTCGCCGAACGCGCCACCCAGAACAACAAGCTTTTCGTTGTCCTTGGCAAAGTTCACAGCAACCTTCGCGGCTGCGACGGGGTCTGCCGAATAGGCAATGCCCGTCGGTCCCTTAAACATGTCGCTCAGGTCGTTGATCGCTGTTCCATCTAGGGCAAGGCGCGTGAGGCGATTCTTAGAGACCTTAAATCCGGCCCCTGCCTCTCGCATTTTTGCTCGCAACTCGGTCATCTCACCGACCGTCAACCCACTGTAATGGGTGACGACGATCGTTGCCGACTCATCGAACATCTGCTTAAGCCAAGAGACCATCTCTTCTTTTTCTGTACGGTCCACTTTATCGTCTCCGACGATGCACCGAAAACACCATGTTCTCAGTGCGGTTGGCACCTGTACCTTCAATCGCAAAACACTCAAACGATCGAAAGTACGCTCGCCCTATCCAAGTTGTCAGTTCAAGCCACTCAAAAACACAGACTGTATCTTCAAGCCTTAGGCCTTACTGTCTATACAGGCGGTTACCCATTACATCTCGGCCCAATTAGGCTTCGATACCTGCAGTCTCGGACAGGTTGGAGAGCAAGCTCTCCAATCCCGGGGCCGTGAGTAAATCGACTGCCCCGAAATTCCTTATTTGGCAGCGCCCTCGCCGCCCAAATTCGCTAAATCCAGCTTCACCCCCGGCCCCATGGTCGAGGAGATGCTGACATTCTTAAGATACGTCCCTTTGGCGCCGGTCGGTTTCGCCTTAACGATTGCATCGATAAACGCGCCGACATTCTCAACCAGCGCTTGTTCGCTAAAACTCGACTTTCCGATACCGGCGTGGATAATCCCCGCTTTCTCAACCCGGAATTCAATCGCACCGGCTTTTGCCGATCGAACAGCCGCTGCAACATCCTGTGTGACGGTACCCAACTTCGGATTGGGCATCAAACCGCGCGGGCCTAAAATCTTTCCCAGGCGACCGACAACGCCCATCATATCCGGCGTGGCAATACAGCGATCAAATGCGATTTCGCCATTTTGAATTTTTTCCGCAAGATCGTCGTCACCCACAATATCCGCACCGGCGGCTTTTGCCTCATCGGCCTTATCGCCTTTGGCGAAAACGGCGACCGTGGACGCCTTGCCCGTACCGTGGGGTAACTCGACAACGCCCCGAACCATTTGGTCCGAATGACGCGGATCGACACCAAGGTTCATCGCGATCTCAACGGTTTCGTCGAACTTGGTTTTTTTATTGTCTTTAACCAACTTCACCGCCGCCGCAACACCATAGACCGTCGAGCGATCAACGGCTTCATAGGCGCTTTTCATTCTTTTTCCAGATTTGCTCATTTACTGGCCCTCCACCGTAACGCCCATCGAACGAGCGGTACCGGCAAGAATTTTGCAGGCGGCGTCAACATCGTTGGCGTTAAGATCAGCTTTCTTTAGTTCTGCGATTTCGCGCAACTGATCCATCGTCACCTTGCCGATAACTTCCTGGCCGGGAAGCTTCGCGCCTTTCGACTTACGGGCGGCTTTCTTGATGAAATAGCTCGCCGGCGGGGATTTGCACTCAAAGCTGAATGTCCGGTCCTGATAGACGGAGATCGTCACCGGAACCGGCATGCCCTGCTCCATGCTTTGGGTATGCGCGTTGAAGGCCTTACAAAATTCCATGATGTTAAGGCCTGCCTGACCAAGCGCCGGACCAACGGGCGGAGACGGATTAGCCTGCCCGGCTGGAATTTGGAGCTTGATGTAACCTGTTATCTTCTTTGCCATCTAATTCCTCAGTTCACAATCACCGGGTGCGTGGTACGGCCATGGCGGGCCTCCCACACGGTTAATTAAAGTTTCTCGACTTGGGCGTATTCCAACTCGACGGGGGTTGCCCGTCCGAAAATCGACACCGCGACCTTGAGCCGCGCTTTTTCCTCATCAACGTCCTCCACCAAGCCGTTAAACGAGGTAAAAGGTCCATCGCAAACTCGGACCTGCTCACCGATCTCAAAGGTGATCGACGGTTTGGGCCGATCAATGCCTTCTTGGACCTGATGAATGATGCGGTTTGCCTCGGCTTCACTGATCGGCGTCGGCCGCCCGCGTCCGCCGAGAAAGTCCGTAACCTTCGGCGTATTTTTGACCAAATGCCAGCTTTCGTCCGTCAGTTCCATCTTTACGAGAACGTAGCCCGGAAAGAATTTCCTCTCCGCACTTACTTTCGAGCCGCGCCGAAGCTCGACCACTTCTTCTACTGGAACCAGAACCGTTTCAATCTCATCGGACAAATGGGACTGACGAGCCTGCTCCTCGATCGATTCGGCGACCTTCTTCTCAAATCCCGAATAGACGTGAATTACGTACCACTGAGCGGCCAAACGACTAACCCCCAAACCCAAAAAGCTGTTTAACCAAGAACGAAAGCACCTGATCCACGGCAAAAAAGAAAATCGCCGCAAGGAATACCATCACGAATACCATGATGGTGGAGGTTATGGTCTCCCTGCGCGACGGCCACGTCACCTTGGCCGTTTCTTGTCGCACCTGCTGGAGAAACTGCAGTGGATTAGTTTTTGCCATATTCCCTAAACTTACCTTGCGGACCAGGTTCTAATTCTCGAGATGGCAGGGGCAGCAGGGTTCGAACCCGCGACCTGCGGTTTTGGAGACCGCCGCTCTACCAACTGAGCTATACCCCTATTATCTCTGACGGTCTCTCTCCTACTCTACGATTTCTGCGACGACGCCGGCGCCGACGGTACGGCCGCCTTCACGGATGGCGAACCGAAG
>JAQCKY010000221.1 GCA_027592155.1 Pseudomonadota bacterium | reverse complement strand
AGGATTCGGGTGCGGAAGCAATAACGGCGCGTGGTCCGTTCCGGGGTCATCCGCTCACAGGACCGGTTTATATCCGAGGTGCCGCGCCCGGCGATATTCTGCAGGTCGATATTGTTGCCATGGAACTGGCGCGAGATTACGGATGGACCGCCATTCGGCCCGGCCGCGGCCTTCTGCCCGATGCCGATTACGACGGGACCTATCTCCAAATCTGGGATCTGTCGGACGGCAAACACGCCCGGATGCTACAGCGCGACGACATCGCGGTGCCGGTGGCACCCTTTCCCGGCATCCTCGGGATCGCGCTGGCCGAGGACGGCGAGCATTCAACCATGCCGCCCCGGGAGACCGGCGGGAACATGGACAATAAGCACCTCACCGTCGGCTCAACGCTTTACATACCCGTCCAGGTCGAGGGCGCGCTGTTCAGTACCGGCGATGCCCACGCCGCGCAAGGTGACGGCGAAGTTTGCGTGACGGCGGTTGAGACCTGGTCGAAGCTGACCCTTCGGTTCAACCTGATCAGCGACAAACATTTCCAGGAACCGCAACTCCGAACCGGTGGCCCTCTTTGCCAGGCCACCAATACCGGCGCCTATTACGCCACGACGGCAAACGGGCCGGATTTGTTCGCCAACGCTCAAAACGCGGTCCGCTATATGATCCAGCATCTGATGACCGAACGCGGGCTGAGTTGGGAAGAGGCCTACGTGCTTTGCTCTGTCTGTGTCGATCTCAAGATTTCAGAGATCGTCGACGCGCCAAACTGGCTGGTTTCTGCATTTTTGCCGGAAAGCGTGTTCGTCAAGTAGCGGACTGCCCCTCTCCTCACGCTATGTTTATTGGATAGTCAGCGGCTTAACCCCAATTTTTGAGCCAGCAGACTATGATGTCCGTGAATGGATATGCTGGAGTTGTGGATGAGTCGAAAATTCGTCGCAAATGGAATTGGCCTGGGGATATTTGCGGTAATATTGGCAATCGCCTTTATTCGCCCGTTTTCCGGCGATGTCGAAATTGTTGCGGGTAAAGATCCGCAGCTGGTCGGCGAAATGCGGAATTTCAAACTCATCAAAACCCGCGTCAGCCGACCGGACTTCACTTGGACCGACGGCGATGGAAAGACGATCTCCTTGGCCGATTTCGACGGCAAAGTCGTCTTGGTCAACTACTGGGCCTCTTGGTGCGAAATCTGCACCCGCGAACTGCCGACCGTTGATAATCTACAGAACATGTTAGGCGGCGAAAAGTTTGCCGTCGTAGCAATGAACGTTGATATCAACGGCAAAGGGATCGCCGTCCGGCACATGAAGCGGCTGGCGCTGAAATATCTCGATCTCTATTTGGATACGCCGCAAACCACCATGCAGCGGCTCGGCCTGCAAGTGATGCCGACGACATATCTATTCAATCAAAGGGGAAATCTGCTGGGGCTCATTCGGGGCGGCGCGGAATGGGATTCCCGCGAAGCAAAAGCCCTGATCCAGTATTTCGTCGATAATCCCGACTACGTAAACCGGTTTCCCAATCGGGAACGGCCCGACCTGTCTCAAAAAAGTTAAGGCCGCGACCAAACCCGGAGGAAAAGTTCGGAACGCGGCCTCATTACTCCGCTGGGTATCTATCCCCGTTACCGGGGAATCTTATTACACAGTTATCGAACCACTAGGGTCTGAGGGAGAATTTGCTGTAAGCGGCTCAAATGGCGACCGGCGGCGCCGTGTTTCTGCCATTTGTCCTGTTGAGAACCAGCATGATCATACGCTGCCGACTTTGTTGCGTGGGTGGCGATAGCTTCGGGGTGTTCGGACCGGTCATCGCCACCGACATCGATCTTGCCACTGCCTCAATCCGCGCGGAACTGAACGGCCGGGAACGCCAGAACTATCCGGTCAGCGACCTCTTGATACAGCCCGCCGGACTTGTGAGCGCGCTGTCCCAAGATCTGACCCTATACGCCGGCGACATTATTGCCTGCGGCACCGGTCCAGGCGCTTTGCCGATGAAACCAGGTGCGACCATCGATATCATCATCGACGGCATCGGCACCCTTTCCAACGTCTACGACGAATAAGTCGCCGGGTTTTGGCGCTAAGCGGCCTGAGTGTATTCGGCGATCACACCTAGGAAGGGCGCGGAAAAATCGCGCAACCGTGCTTTACCCACGCCGTAGATGCCGGAAAATTCATCTTCGTTTCGCGGCTTTTTATCGGCCATATCCAGCAGGGCGCGGTCTTGGAAAATGACATAGGCCGGCACGCCGCGTTCCTTGGCCAAATCCCGGCGCAGTTCCTTTAACGCCTGCAGGAGATCGATATCGGTGGGAGAGATGGCGCTGGTGACTTGTGGAGCGGTCTTTCGCTGACTGCTCTTGGGTTTCGCAAGGTCTTTACGGTAGCGGAACTCCGCATCGCCGCGCACCAGCGCGGCGCCCTCTTCGGTGATGCTGAGGCCGCCAAAACCGGTGACGTCCAGTTTCAGGAAACCGGTGGCGACCATTTGGCGAATGATCGACCGCCAGCTTTCTTTGTCGACGGCCGTACCGGACCCGAAGGTTTCGAGACCGTCATGATTGAGGCTCCGGATTTTCTCGGTATTGGCGCCGCGCAGAATGTCGATGATATGGGCCGCGCCAAACCGCTGTCCGGTTCGATTAATGGTGTTCAAGACCATCTGTGCTTGCGCCGTGCCCTCTTCCATCTCGGGCGGGTTGAGGCAGATGTCGCAATTGCCGCAGCTGTCCTTCGATTCGCCAAAATAGGATAACAATGCACGGCGGCGACAGGTCGGCGCTTCGCAATAGGCGACCAGGGAATCGAGGCGTTTGTGCTCGCGCATCTTATGGTCGGTGTCGCCGTCATCTTGCTCGATGAATTGGCGACGCTGTCGAATATCATCCAGGCCATAGAGCATCATTGCGTCGGCGGGCAATCCATCCCGGCCGGCGCGGCCCAATTCCTGATAGTAAGACTCCATATTGCCCGGCAAATTGGCGTGGAAAACATAGCGGACGTCCGGTTTGTCGATCCCCATGCCGAAGGCAATCGTGGCCACAATGATGACCCCCGGGTCCGTCATAAAACGGTCCTGGTGGGCAGTCCGTGTTTCGGTCGACAGGCCGGCATGGTACGGCAAGGCATCGAAGCCTTCCCGCGATAGAAAGGCTGCGGTCTCTTCGGTTTTTTTTCGGGAAAGGCAGTAAACAATGCCGCAATCGGCGGCGTGATCCTGAACGAAGGACAGGAGTTGGCTTTTCCAATCTTGGCGCGCCTCTACCGCCAAATTAATATTGGGGCGGTCGAAACCCGACACGAATGTTTTGCCGTCCCCGCCAAAGAGATTTGCCATAATATCGCGCCGGGTTGCTTCATCGGCGGTCGCGGTGAAGGCGGCTATCGGGACGGACGGGAATAATGAGCCGAGCTTCGACAAGGACTCATATTCCGGGCGGAAAGACGGTCCCCAGCGTGAAATGCAATGGGCTTCATCGATGGCGATCAAGGTCAACGGCAGTTTGCCCAAGGCGGAAATCATGCGATCGGTCAAAAGCCGTTCCGGTGAAATATATAAAAGCGGTGCATCGCCCGCGGTAACGCGCCGCCAACTCTCGACGTTATCCTCATAACTCCGCGACGAGTTGATCGATTCGGCGCCCACGCCGGCGAGACGGAGCGCGGCAACCTGATCCTCCATCAAGGCGATCAGGGGCGAGACGACCACGGTCACCCCCCCTTGGACCAGCGCGGGAATTTGAAAGCAAAGTGATTTTCCGGCCCCGGTCGGCATCACCGCCAAGACGTTGCGCCCCCCCAGGATCGTCTGGACGACCTCTTCCTGCCCGGGCCGAAACTCGGTGTAACCAAATATGTCGTTGAGGACCGCGTGGGCGACGGTCACCGGTGCCGATACATCCATCATCAATCGCGGAAATTGACGTATTGCAGCGGTTGTTTGATCTCTAACCCTTTGACCAGCGTAATCGCGGCCTGAAGATCGTCACGTTTCTTACCGGAAATGCGAACTTCATCGCCCTGAATGGCGGCCTGAGTCTTCATTTTGGCGGCTTTGAGCGCCTTGACGATCTTCTGCGCGGTTTCGCGGTCGACCCCTTGCTGGATTGTGACGGTCTGGCGGATCGTATTACCACCGGCCTTTTCAGGTGTGCCGAATTCAAAGGCGCCGGTATCGACTTTACGCTTCGCCATATGGCCGCGAAGAAGCTCCTGAACCTGCTTCAGCTTCATCTCGTCCTCGGCCTTAATGACGAGTGTTTCTTCCGCCCGCTCAATGGTGCTGATGCTGCCCTTAAAATCAAAGCGCGTGCCGATCTCTCGCATCGCGCCCTGCAGGGCATTGTCCACCTCAGGCATGTCGGTCTTGGAAATGATATCGAATGAGGGCATGGCAATAGCCTTTCGCTAAGGAATGCAATGGGGCTAAGTTGGCACTGATCGACGGCCTTGGCCAGTCCGGGTTTTGAGCCGCGAAAACATCAAGAATATCAAGAGATGGGAATGCCGACATGAGCAACGCGCGAGCAGCCGAAACACGAATCGACGACCTCGAAACCCATCTCGCACACCAGGAAGCGACCATCCAAGATCTCAGCGAGACCGTCGGCCGGCAATGGGAAACCATCGATGTCCTAAAACGCGAAATCAACCGGCTGAAGGATCGCCTTTCCGCCATGGAGGGCGAAATTCAATCGGCCCAGAGCGATGAGCGCCCACCGCCGCATTACTAAGCCGCCCCCAATCACATGAAGACGAGAGATATTTCCGGGAAGATGATCAAGATCACCGTCACAATGAACATGATCACGACATAGGGGAACGCGCCGATGAAGATGTCGTTCAAGGTGACCCGGGCGTCATTGATGGTCGATCGCACCACATAGACGGCGATGCCCAAGGGCGGGGTGAGCAATCCCATCTCCACGGCAATCACTGTGATAATCCCGAACCAAACAAGATTGCCACCGAAGCTCTCTACAATCGGCAGAACGATCGGCAGGATTATCAACATGATCGAAATCGATTCGAGGAACATGCCGAGCACGATTACCAGCAAGACATAGAGCGCCATAAAGCCCAAGAAGCCGAGATCAGCGCCGGAAATCAGCTCGCCAACCGATTGCGGAAACCCGGAGAGGGCAAGCATGCGTCCGTAAATATTCGCCGCCAGAATCAGGAACAGAACCGAGACCGTGGTATGGCCCGTCTCCAACAGCACATTCCAAAGCTTGGCCCAGG
>JAQCKY010000220.1 GCA_027592155.1 Pseudomonadota bacterium | reverse complement strand
ACGATTGCCCGAGCCGGGTTTGCCCAAGCCAGCCACGACGGCAAAGCATTGATGAACATCCTGGAAACCTACCCCCGGGATGAACTTTTCCAGATTCGCGATGATTTATTGCTCGAGACGAGTCTGAAGATATTGCATTTGCAGGAGCGCCAGCGCGCGGCGTTGTTCGTTCGGCGGGACGATTTCGACCGGTTCGTGTCCTGCCTGATCTACCTCCCCCGCGACCGCTACACAACGCAGCTCCGGCTGCGGTTGCAGGATATTCTCACCGAGACCTTTGGCGGCACCGTGATGTCGTTTCAAGGGGAACTCTCCGATTCTCCCCTTGCCAGACTCCATGTCTTGATAACCACACCGGGACACCGCCATGACCAAGATTTAGTCGAGCTGGAAGCCCGGTTAACCGATGCTATTCAGTCATGGGAGGACCGCCTGAAAATAGCCCTCTCCGAGACGATGACCGAAGAATTAAGCCGCGAGACGTTGGCTAAATTTGGCCAGGCCTTTTCCGCTGCTTACCTGGAACGATTCGCCGCCGAGCAAGCGATCGATGATATTCGGAGAATTGAAACCGTCATTGAGTCCGGCGAGCTCGGCCTCGATCTCTATCGCCCAGACGACGTGGAGGGTCATGAAGTTCGTCTTAAGATATTCCACCCGGAGGCCCCGATTCCCCTTTCGGATGTTCTGCCGATCATGGAACATATGGGTTTCAAGGTGATTGATGAGCGGCCACACCGTGTTCGACCGGCAAGTACGGCAAGTACGGCAAGTACGGCAAGTACGGTAAGTACAGATCAGTCGCTTGTCGTCATCCATGATTTCGGTCTGGTTCGGCGGTCGGGTGCAAATATCGATCTGCCCAAGGTTCGCGATAATTTCCACGAGGTCTTCCGCCGCGTCTGGCGGGGCGAAATGGAAAGCGACGGTTTTAACGGCCTTGTTTTCCGAGCTCACCTAAACTGGCGTCAAATAGTCATTCTTCGGACCTACGCAAAATATTTACGCCAAGCCCAGGCGCCGTTTTCGCAAGATTACATGGAACAGGCGCTGCGCAATAACCCGGGCGTTGCCCGAGATTTTGTGGTGTTGTTTGCGGCGAAATTCGATCCGGCGGCGCAGTCCGGCCACAACCGGCGAATTATACAGATCCGCCAGCGAATTCTCGATGCCCTCAAACTTGTTGAGAGCGCCGATGAAGATCGTATTCTCCGCCGCTTTTTGAATCTGGTGGATGCGAGCCTGCGCACCAACTTCTATCAAAGCGACGAAAATGGTCTCCCGAAATATTACCTCTCCATCAAGCTGGACAGCTCCGCGGTGGACGAGCTTCCCCTGCCCCGGCCGTTGCGTGAAATCTTCGTTTATGCCCCTCGGTTTGAGGCGATCCATCTGCGCGGTGGCATGGTCGCCCGGGGCGGTTTGCGCTGGTCGGACCGGCCGGAAGATTTCCGGACGGAGATCCTCGGCTTGATGAAAGCACAGATGGTCAAAAATACCGTTATTGTGCCGGTCGGCTCAAAAGGCGGTTTTGTCGTAAAGCGGCCGCCGACGGAAGGCGGGCGCGACGCCTTCCTGCAAGAAGGCATCGCCTGCTACAAAATGTTCATGGGCGGTTTGCTCGACATCACCGACAATCTGGACGGCGATAAAATTGTGGTCCCCGATAATGTCATCCGCCTTGATGGCGATGATCCTTACTTGGTTGTCGCCGCGGATAAGGGAACGGCAACGTTCTCCGATATCGCAAACGGCGTGGCGATCGATTACGGGTTCTGGCTGGGTGATGCTTTTGCCTCGGGCGGCAGTGTCGGTTACGACCACAAAAAGATGGGCATTACGGCACGCGGCGCCTGGGAATCTGTGAAGCGTCATTTCCGCGAAATCGGCAAGGATATTCAAAAAGAAGAATTTTCCGTCATCGGTGTCGGCGATATGTCCGGCGATGTTTTCGGTAACGGCATGTTGCTGTCGAAGAAAATTAAACTGACGGCGGCCTTCAACCACCTGCACATATTTCTCGATCCAAATCCGGATCCGGCCAAGAGTTGGGTTGAGCGGAATCGTCTGTTCCGCCTTCCCCGGTCTTCCTGGACCGATTATGACAAAAAGCTGATTTCACAGGGCGGCGGCGTTTTTGAGCGCAGCGCCAAATCGATCAGCTTGTCTCCTCAAATCCGCGAAGCCCTTAATATTTCCAGGAGCAGCATGACGCCCAATGAATTAATGACGGCGATTCTGAAGGCTCCGGCGGAGTTGTTGTGGTTTGGCGGCATTGGGACTTATGTGAAGGCAACGTCCGAATCCCATGCGGATGTTGGCGACCGTACCAACGATGCCATCCGCATCAATGCGACGGAGCTCAACTGCCAGGTCATTGGTGAAGGCGCCAATCTCGGCGCTACTCACCCCGGGCGGATACAGTTCGGATTGCTGGGCGGACGCCTCAATGCCGATTCTATCGACAACTCAGCCGGTGTGGATTGCTCCGACCATGAGGTAAACATCAAAATCCTCCTCAATGACGTTGTCTCAAAGCGAAAGCTGACGGTCCCGGGCCGCAATAAATTGCTGGAAAGTATGACCGATGAAGTTGGCGATCTGGTTTTGCGCGACAACTATCTGCAAAGCCAGGCGATCTCGCTGGACGAGTCGGAGGGTGGAACCATTATGGATGTGCAGTCACGCTTCATGCGGTATCTTGAGCGGGCCGACCGCCTAGACCGTGCCGTCGAGCATTTGCCCAACGACGAGGTATTAGAGGAACGCAAACGCGATAAAAAAAGTCTCACCCGTCCCGAGATTGCCGTGTTGCTGTCCTACACTAAACTGTGGCTCTATGACGAGATCCTGGCGAGCGATCTGCCGGATCAGCAGGTTCTTGAAGATGACCTCATTGACTATTTTCCGACCGCACTGCGTAAGAAGTACGAAGGCGAGATTAAAAAGCATAAACTGCGCCGGGAAATCATTACAACCGTCGTCACCAACGACATGGTCAACCGGGTTGGAACGACATTCCTGATCGACCGGATGGAAAAGACCGGTGCGCAGGCAACCGATGTCGCCCGCGCCTTCATCGTCGCGCGTGATTCCTTTGGCCTGCAGGCGATCTGGAGCGAGATAGAGGCTTTGGATAATAAAGTTACGGCCAAACTACAGACGACACTGCTCCATGACGTTAATCAGCTCGTCGAGCGTGCCACCCTGTCGTTCTTGCGGAACATCCCGCAACCGATAAAGATCGGCCAGGTCATCGCCGATTACGCGCCGGGTATCAAAGCTCTTTCGCAGAAGCTCGAACGAGTTCTTCCGGAGGAAGTGACAAGCCGGGTAAATTACAGGGTCGACCGCTACGTTCAGCAGGGCGTTCCCCGAAATCTTGCTCGCCGCGTCGCTTATCTGCTGTTGATGGTTTCCGCCTGCGATATAATCGATGTTGCCAGGTCGAAAATACTTGATGTCGAAAAAATCGCGCAGCTCTATTTCCGGGTCGGTGAGTCATTGGGCCTGGGCTGGCTGCGTTACAACGCCGAAAGGCTGCCGGCAGATACCCATTGGCAGAAACTGGCCGCCGAGGCGGTCATCGAAGAACTCTACGGCCACCAGCGGGGCATTACCCTGCGCATTGTCAACTCGCCTGGAAGTGGAAAGGCTGATGCCTTTACGGCGTGGCAAGATGCCAACGACCTGGCGGTCAACCAGATCCGGTTGATGCTCACGGAGCTTGAAATTGCCGAGCAGGTCGACCTCTCGATGCTGGCGGTGGCCAGCCGGCAGCTCAGCGCAATCGCCGGGGGTTCATAGGCGTCCTGGTGGCGGAAGCGAATGACCAGCCCGTGACACCCACCAGCCCTCCAACTGGCCCGGGGTCCAGTAAGGGCGGCCTGATATCCTGGGCGTTTTACGATTGGGCGAACTCAGCCTTTACGACCGTTGTTGTAACTTTTGTGTTCGCCACCTATTTCGCAAAATCGGTCGCGATCGACACGGTGACCGGGACAACGCAATGGGGATACGCCATAAGCATTTCGGGCCTGACTATTGCGGTCATGGCACCGATCCTCGGTGCGCTCGCCGATAAATCGGGACGGCGCAAACCATGGGTCGGTGTCTTTACCGCCATCGCGGTTGTGACAACGGCATTGCTGTGGTTCATCGAACCCGACCCAAGCTTTGTCATCTGGGCGCTCATCTTGATTGCAATCGGTAATTTCGCCTTCGAGATGGCCTTCGTCTTCTACAATGCGATGCTGCCCGATCTGGTATCCGAAGACCGTTTTGGCCGGCTTTCGGGCTGGGCCTGGGGGTTGGGGTATGCGGGCGGGCTGAGCTGTTTGGTCATCATTCTGGTCGGTTTCGATACGAGCGATCTCTCTCAGATCAGGGCCACGTCTTTATTGGTCGCTGTATGGTACGCCGTTTTTTCCATCCCCTTCTTTCTCTGGACCCCTGATCTGCCGTCTTCCGGGAGAAGCACATCGGTGGTTGTGACGGAAGGATTGAGAACGCTGGCGTCTACAATCCGCCACCTTCGGGACTACCGTGACATTGCGCGCTTTTTGATCGCGCGGATGATTTATAATGATGGCTTGATTACGCTGTTCGCCTTCGGGGGAATTTACGCATCCGGCACATTCGGGATGACTTTTCCCGAGGTTCTGCAATTCGCGGTCGCTATTAACGTGACCTCGGGCATCGGTGCGGCACTGTTTGGCTGGATCGATGATCGCATCGGGCCGAAACGCACGATTTTGATCGCCCTCACCGCGCTTTCGATTTTGAGCGGCGGTTTGCTGATGGTCGAAACCAAGACGATGTTCTGGGTGCTCGGTGTTCCCCTCGGTTTGTTCGTGGGGCCGGTCCAGGCAGCCAGCCGTTCCCTGATGGCGCACCGCGCGCCGAAGGAACTACAAACCGAAATGTTCGGGCTCTACGCCCTGTCGGGAAAGGCGACGGCATTCTTGGGCCCCGCAGTCCTGGCGTTCACGACCGATATGTTCTCCAGTCAACGGGCCGGCATGGCGACCATCCTGATCTTTTTTGTTATCGGCGGACTGCTCCTGCTGACCGTTAAGCCCGTAAAACCCTAACAGCAGGCACAAAAAAAGCCGGAGTTATCCAGCCTTTTTCGTATTGAGCATTAGATTAATGACGGAAGTGGCGCATCCCCGTCATCACCATCGCCAGCCCTCGTTCATCCGCGGCGGCGATGACTTCATCGTCCCGGATTGAGCCTCCGGGCTGAATGACGGCGGTAACGCCGGCGTC
>JAQCKY010000219.1 GCA_027592155.1 Pseudomonadota bacterium | reverse complement strand
GATGGAGGTATTTCTAGCGCGGTTCAAAATTTTAGAAAATTGTGTGTTCCCGAGCAAGCCTTGTGGCAACTACGTATTGCCCGGATAAATCGCAGAATTCTCAGTCAAATAGGCTGTCGATATCGTTCTGTGACAGGCCTTGGCCAGCAAGTTGGGGGCCGTTAAGCAGTTTTTCGTTTTCGGTCTTCTCTTTTTCAGGCTCGACCTCAACTTTTTCAAGCTCGCCCTTTCCCCAAATCTCAGCCAGCGCACTTATTCGTTGTTCGACAAAGGTGATCGATTTGACCACTTTGTTGATCCGCTGGCCGGTAATGTCCTGGAAAGCACAGGCTTCGAAAACGTCGTTACTGCTGCCGGTAATCTCGTCAAGCAGGGCAAGCTGGGCAGGATCGGTAATTACGTGCCGCAACTTCGCCACCGCATTATCACTACGCTCCATGGCGTTCATGATGGTATTGCTGGCTTCCTCGGTCGCTGTAACGATGGCATCGAGCTGCTCGCCCATGGAATTGATCTTATGGTCATCGTCGGCAGGCTTGTACATGCCCGCAATTTCCTTGCGGACGCGCTCTACATAACGCCAGAGACCTTGGAATTCTTGGGTAAGTTCGTTCATATTTCCTGCTCTTTTTTTGCATATCGGAGTGCCCAATAGGGTATTCAAGGATATTTAATTGAATTGGCGCAACCGATTGAAGATTTTACACGAAGGAGCGGCATGGAAATCGATTTAACAGGCCGTCGGGTGGTCATCACCGCTGCGGGAAGCGGCATCGGCCGGGTGATTGCCGAGACATTCGCGGTAAACGGTGCAACACTTTATATCTGCGACGTTTCGGCCCATACCCTGGATGAGGCGTTGGACGATATCCCTAATTCAATGGGATGTGTCATAGATGTCGGCGATCCGGACCAGGTGGACAGACTGATGTCGGATGCGGTTTCCGCCTTGGGCGGTCTCGACATTTTGATCAACAACGCCGGAATTGCGGGGCCGACGGCCTCGGTTGAGGATATTGAGACGGCGGATTGGATCCGAACCATCGATGTTTGCCTCAATGCCATGTTCTATACCATCCGGCGCGCAGTCCCCGTCATGAAAGCGGCCGGGGGCGGGTGTATCATTAATATGTCGTCGGCGTCCGGGAAGCTGGCCTTTCCCATGCGCGCGCCTTACGCGGTGGCGAAATCCGCCGTCAACGGTCTTACCAATACGCTTGCGGCTGAGCTGGGACCGGCGAATATCCGGGTAAACGCTATTCTGCCGGGATATGTCGAAGGCGAGCGCGCGGACCGCGTTATCCAAGAAAAGAGTGCCGCGCTCGGGATCAGCGCGGCAGAAATGGAAGCAAAAGCGCTGCAATTCATCGCCATGGGCACCAAAATCAGCCCTCGGGAGATTGCCGAACTCGCGGTTTTTGTCGCCTCCGATGCCGGTCGGCATATTTCGGGTCAGCTATTAGGCATCGACGGGTTTATGGAGATGGAGCGTTAGGTGCTAATCCGCCCGTCCGCACATTTTCAGCATAAACGCATAAACCATCGCGATTTCTTCGAGCCGGTCGAAACGGCCCGATGCACCGCCATGTCCGGCCTCCATGACGGTGTGGAGGAGGCAGATGTTATGGTCGGTCTTTTGTGCGCGCAGGCGGGCGATCCACTTTGTCGGTTCCCAGTAGGTTACCCGTGGGTCGGTCAATCCGCCGACGGCGAGAATGTTCGGATATGATTGGGCTGTCACGTTGTCGTAAGGGCTGTAGGCTCGAATGTCCTGATAGGCGTTTTCATCCTCGATGGGATTGCCCCATTCGGTCCATTCGGGTGGGGTTAGCGGTAGTGTCGTGTCGCACATGGTGGTCATGACATCGACGAAGGGCACTTCGGCGACCACTGCGCGAAACAGGTCCGGGCGCATATTGGCGACCGCGCCCATCAGCATGCCGCCGGCACTGCGGCCATTTGCGACGATGTTGCCGACACTCGCCATACCCTGATTGACCAGGTGCTCACCGGCAGCGATGAAATCCTTAAAGGTATTGGCCTTGTTATGCAGCTTGCCGTCTTCGTACCAGCCGAAGCCGCAATCGCTGCCGCCGCGAATATGGGCGATGGCGTAGATGAATCCCCGATCGACGAGGCTGAGCCGGTTGGCGGAAAAGCTGGCCGGCATGGATATGCCGTAGGCACCATAGCCGTAAAGCAGTACGGGATCGCTGCCGTCGAGAGGTGCGTCGGCGCGGTGAAGGATGGTGACGGGCACCTTAACGCCGTCGTGGCTGGGGGCCCAAAGGCGGCGGGTGACATAGTCCGCGGGATCGTGGCCGCTCGGAATTTCCTGTTCCTTGCACAACACACGAGTCTTATCGTTCATGTCGTAATCGAATATGCGCGACGGCGTGGTCATTGAACTGTAGGAGATGCGGAGCGTACTGGTCTCGAATTCATATCCCAGCCGCATCCCAAGATCATAAGCGTCTTCGTCGAAGGCAATCTCATGGCTGGCGCCGTCGCTGAGACGGGTCACGTTGATCCGGGGTAAGGCGTTTTCGCGCTCGAGCCAAACCAGATGATCGGAGAACAACGCAATCTGGCGGATGAAGCGGCCATCCCGGTGCGCCGCAACCTCGGTCCAAGCGCTCCGGCTGATATTATCCAGAGGCGTGGACATGATCTTAAAATCTATCGCGCCGTCCATGTTGGTGAGGATGTACCAATTGTCGCCATGGTCGCTGAGCGTATAACTATGACCGGTCTCCCGCGCGGCAAAAAGGACTGGGGCTTCGTCGGGGCGCTCTGCGTCAATAAAGCGGACCTCTGTCGTCGTTGAATGTCCGGATGCTTCGATCAAAATAAAGCGCCCGCTTTCGGTTTTTCCGAGGTCCAAATAGAATGCCGGATCGTCTTCTTGGTAAATAAGTGAGTCGGTTGCCGGATCGTCCCCTAGCCGATGGCGGTAAATACGAGACGGCCGATGTTCCTCGTCGCGCACGGTATAGAATACGGTCTGACTATCGTTGGCCCAGACGACATCGCCTTGCGCATCTTGGAGGAGATCGTCGAGAAGCTGTCCGGTCTCCAAATCCTTAAAATGGATGTCGTGATGCTCGGAACCGGTGAGGTCGATGCCGTAGAAAGCGAAGCGGTGGTCTGGGCTGTGCCGGCAGCCGGAAATTCGAAAATAGGCCTGGCCGGCGGATTCGATTTGTCCGTTCAATATTATTGTTTCGTCGTCCCTATTCCGGGAGCGCCGGCAGAACAGCGGATGCTGGGCCCCGCTGTCATAGCGGACGTAATATTCAAATGCGCCGTCGGGAGCTGGGACCGTACTATCGTCCTCCTTAATGCGGCCCCGCATTTTGGCCAAAAGCGCCGCCTGCATTTCCGTGGTGTCGGCCAGTTGCGCTTCAGTATAGGCATTTTCCGCCTCAAGATAGTCCCGGATATCTTGCGAGAGTACCGACGGATCGCGCATCACCTCTTGCCAATTTTCGTCGCGGAGCCATGCATAATCGTCGGTTAAGGTGTCGCCATGCCGCGTTATGGGATTGGCGATGCATTTGGCTTCGGGGGGCGTTGGATCGTCGGTCATTTCAGTCTTCGCAGTCGCTTTATAATTGCGGTGGTGGCGAGGCCGATTACCGCGCCGGCGGAGTTGGCGGCGAAATCGCCGAGCTCTGCATACCGGTTTACGAAGGGTTGAACCAGTTCGATCATACCGCCGAGCAGGATGATCGCGGTGGTCACGCCAAGTATCCGGATCGTCCCATCCCGGTTCCAGGTCGATAAAAGGCCAAGTAGCGCGTAGCCGAGAAGGTGGAGCAATTTATCAGAGCCGGGTGCAGCGGGTAATTCCGGGGCCGGCGCAAGGGAACCCACGATAATCAAAAGGCACCACAAGGCGGCCAGGATGTCGATATAACGAGTGGGTTTGATGGGTGACAGAGACATGGCCGAAATTAGCAATGGAAGGAAGATTTGTCTCGCTTTCCAGCACGAGCCCGGCTTGACCATCAGGGTAGGCTTGTTTACGCCCCTGTCGTTATGGAGCAGAGCGAACTGAAATCTCATATTGTAACCGTGTCCGACGGCACGCCGCTTTCCTGCGTCACCGGTGGATCGGGGCCGCCCCTCGTTCTGGTTCACGGAACCGGGGACGATGCCCGGCGGTTTAATCGGGTCCGGCCGTTGCTTGAGCCTCATTTTACCGTTTACGCGCTGAACCGGCGCGGACGCGGCGAAAGCGGCGATACCGACGACTATAGCTATGGGCAGGATATCGAGGATGTCGCGGCGGTGATCGCCTCATTCGACGGTCCGGTCGACGTCTTCGCTCATTCTCACGGTGCTGTCATGGCCCTGGAGGCCGCGCTGCGCGTCGGTAATCTGAGGCGCCTGATGCTGTACGAGCCGCATTTTGCCGGCACGGACGCCGATCCCTATTGGCCGACAGTATTGAAGGTTGCGGCTCATATGGCAGACGGCGATCAGGAGGGAGCAGTGCTCACCTATCTGCGGGAGTTCTTCAAGATTCCGGAAGAAATTGTCCAGCGGCAACGGGACCATCCCGTCAATTGGCCCTTATGGTTGGGCATGGCCCATACGATCGCCCGAGAGCTTGTAACGGCGCGCGCCTACCGGTTCAAGGCCGAGCGTTTTACCGTGCTGGATTTACCGGTATGCCTTTTGGTCGGCGGCGAGTCGCCTGATCATATGCGGGCATCGGTAGAGCGCGCTCATCAAGCGATAAAAGGCGCGAAAATGGTCGAGTTGGAAGGCCAACAGCACATCGCCATGACGACCGCGCCGGAGTTGGTGGCCTCCGCGATCACGCATTTCTTACTGGAATGAATATCCATCCCAGGCGGTGCGCGGTTGATCGTAGTCTTATACAAGAGTAATCTCTGTCCCGCATTGTGGGTAGCCTAAGCTGCCCCATAAAAAAACAGGGATCGCAGATATGGCTGATACACAGCAACCACCCATCTATAATAACCCCCGCTTTCGGGTCCATGACTATAACTTCGAAATGTTTGTTGGACCGCGCGCGGGAGATGATTTCAAGGATTTTACCCTTACCGATCTCAAGACCGGTGAAGATGTTAAATTGTCCGATTTTGCGGGCAAATGGGTTGTTATTGAGACCGGGTCCTCGACCTGCTCGATGTACACGAAGAACATTCCGGACATGAAGGAAGTCGTCGCTGAATATCCCGACGTCGAATTCCTATTGGTTTATGTGCGCGAAGCCCATCCCGGCGAGCGCCTTGGGCCGC
>JAQCKY010000218.1 GCA_027592155.1 Pseudomonadota bacterium | reverse complement strand
CCCGCCGATCTCATGCTGCACCGGACCGATGTCGATGCCTTCGTCGTCATGCTGCACGATCAGGGCCATATTCCGGCAAAGGTCATAGCACCTTACCGAACCGCCGCCATGGCTATCGGCAGCCCGATCCTGTTTTCCTCGGTCGCTCATGGCAGCGGTCACGACATCGTCGGTAAAGGTGTCGCAGATCCGGCCGCCATCATCGAAGCGGTACACCGGCTGACGGGTAAAGCGGCCTAGCGTGGCGATCAAACCTCTTTCCGCGAACCTCCGCGGTATCGTTTACATGATCGTGTCGACAGCGTTACTGACCTCCATGTCCGCCCTCATGCGCACCCAGATGGAGGAGCTGCATCCGCTGCAACTCGCTTTTTTCCGAAATTTCTTCGGCCTGATCCTGCTGCTGCCCTTCTTGTGGCGAGCCGGCTTGGCGTCGATCAAGACCAGCCATTGGGGCCTGATGACGATTCGCGGTGTCTTCAACGCGGTGGCCATGTTGTTGTTTTTCACCGCCCTAAATATGCTGCCGTTGGCAGATATCTCGGCCCTCAGTTTCACCACCCCCCTGTTCGTCGCCCTCATGGCGATTCCCTTCTTGGGTGAGCGTCTCGGCCCGCGCCGCATCGCCAGCCTCGTGATCGGTTTCGGCGGTGCGCTGATCATCATCCGGCCCGGCTTTGAGGCGGTGAACATCGGCGCCGTTCTCACCATCGTTTCGGTGGCCGCCTGGGCCGTCGCCGTGGTCGCCATCAAAATCCTGTCACGCACCGATTCCTCGGTAACCATCACTCTCTACGGCATGCTGTTCCTCACCGTCTTCACCTTTCCGCCAGCCCTTTTTGTCTGGCAGTGGCCCAGCTTGGAGGCGACGCTTGTGTCGGTTGCCGCCGCCGGCGCCGGCACCCTAGGCCAAGTACTCTTCGCCCAGGCCATGCGGAACGCCGACGCCACCCTGGTAATGCCCTTCGATTTCACCAAGCTAATCTGGGCAGCCTTATTCGGATATTTGCTGTTCGCCGAGATTCCCACCATCTGGACTTGGCTAGGCGGCGCCGTCATTTTCGCCAGCGCCACCTACCAGACTTACCGCGAACGAGATACGACGAAACCGCTTCCTCCCGTGGTCACAGGATGATTACGATCTCACGGACACGCGCTGATCCGGTTCAAACAAGAGGAGCCTGCTGAAGGTGGCACAACCCCTCTCCCACAACGTCCGGGGCATTTTGTTGATGGTCCTGGCGACGGCGTTGCTGACATCGCAGACGGTATTTGTGCGCATCCTTCTGGAGTCCCTGCACCCCTTCCAGATCGCCTTCCTCCGCAGCGCCATCGGTGTCCTACTGATGATGCCGTTTCTGCTGCGCACCGGTTGGGCGCCGCTCAAGACAAACCACCTCGGCCTGATGGTCTTCCGCGGCGGTTTTAACGCCGTGGCGATGATCCTCTACTTCTTCGCACTTGCCTTGTTGCCCATCGCCGAGGTCTCGGCACTGACGTTCACGACCCCCCTATTCTTGGCGGTCTTAGCCATACCGTTTTTGGGTGAGAAAATAGGCCCGCGCCGGATTGCCAGTTTGGTGATCGGGTTTACCGGTGCGTTGATTATCATCAGGCCTGGCTTCGAGGTCATCAATGTCGGCGTCTTTTATACCCTGGGCTCGGCCGCCGCTTGGGCCGTCGCCGTGGTGGCGATCAAACTCGTAAGCCGGAACGAATCCTCGTTGACTATTACCATTTACGGCCTGTTCTTTTTGTCGGTCTTTGCGCTCGGTCCCGCCATAACAGTCTGGAAATGGCCATCGCTCGAAGTCTGGGGCTGGCTTTTTGCCATCGCCGCGACCGGGACCACCGGACAGATCGTCTTCGCACAATCGATGAAGAACGCAGACGCCAGCCTGGTGATGCCCTTCGACTTCACCAAACTAATCTGGGCCAGCCTATTTGGCTTTTTCATCTTTGCCGAGATACCGGAAATCTGGACCTACATCGGCGGCGCCATCATTTTCGCCAGCGCAACTTATTTCACCTATAGGGAACGCAACATAGGGAAGCCGGTTCCCGCTGTTGCCAACGAGTAATCATTTAGTTGAAATTTACCAAACCTGAATTAGACACGGAGAACAACGATGGCCTGGTTAACACCGCTTGCCCGCAAAGACCTTCCCGACCTGGAAGATGCCCTGCAACAAATTGAGAAATCGATGGGCGGCTTTGTCCCCAACAGCCTACTGACCATGGCGCGTAAGCCCGAGCTCGTCCTCGCCTTTGCGGCCCTGACCGCCGCGGTCATGAAACCCGGGACTGTTCCCATCCCCTTGAAACGCCTGGTTGGCCATATGGCCAGTCGGACGGCCGGTTGCCAATATTGTGTCGCTCATACGGCTCACACGTCCCAACATGCCGGCAATGAAGCCGAAAAGATTGCGGCCGTGTTCGAGTATGAAACGAACCCCATATTCGACGAGGCGGAACGTGCGGCGCTGCAGTTTGCTCAGTGCGCCGCATCGGTTCCCAACTGTGTCACCGAAACGGAATTCACTGCATTGGCCGCTCATTTCGACGAAACGCAGATTGTGGAAATCACCGCTGTAATCTCTATGTTCGGCTTTCTCAATCGCTGGAACGACACAATGGCTACCGATTTAGAGGCGATTCCGCTATCGGTAGCGCAGAGCGTTCTCTCCGGTACCGAATGGACGGTGGGAAAGCACGGTCCGAAAAATTGAAATTCCGAAATAACCCCGCCCTTTTCGGTATAGGGCGATAACTTCTTTGCGCTTGAATTGGTGACGCTGCCCCATAGGATTGTTCCAACAGATCAAACAGGCAGGAAGCAGTTATGGCGTTGGAAACAAGCAAGGTCTCTACGGATATTCTGGTGGTCGGCTCAGGCTCGGCGGGTGCCATGGCGGCGATCAAGGCTCAGATGGCCGGCGCCGACGTGCTGGTTGTCACCAAGGGTCCTTACCCCTCCGGCAATTCCACCAAGGCCCTGGCGGGATATGCCGCCGCTTTTGGCCATGCCGACGAACGGGATAATACCGATATTCATTTCGGCGACGTGATCCGCAACGGGATCGGGCTGTCCAACCAGATCATGGTGAAGACCTGGGTCAATACGATCTGTGGCCTTACCGAGGAATTGCGCGGCTGGGGCATGGACCTGATCCGCGACGACGACAAATACAATCAGCGCCCTTGGGAAGGGCACACCTATCCCCGGATGATCCATCACCACTGGTCGACGGGCAAATACATCATGAAAGCTCTCACTGCTAAGAGCGAGGAGATGGGCATCAAGGCGTTGAGCCACACCATCATCGGCGGACTGTTCAAGGACGGTGAGCGGATTTCCGGTGCCTGGGGCTTTAACTACCGCAGCGGTGAGTTCTACGTCATCGAGGCCAAAGCGGTGATCATGACCACCGGCGGCTACGGCGCCATGTACCCGATCGGCGACAATGTCGGCGCCGCCACCGGCGAGGGTTATGCCATTGCCTTCGATGCCGGTGCCGAGATGATCGGCATGGAATTCGGCCATTACCTGCCGACCCCGGTTTATCCCGAAAGCATGCAGGTGAAGTTCACCTTCGCCGGCTATATCAACGGGCTTATCAATGAAGGGAACGCCAAGCTTCGCAACAAAAACGGCGAAGAATTCTTCAAGGAGAAATTTCCGGAAACCGGCGCAACCAAACTGAAGATGGAAGAACTCACCCGCTACATCGGTGAGGAGCTTTTGAAAGGCGGCGGCAACAAAAACGGCGGCATTGTCTTCGATCTCACCGATACCCCGGCAGCGTTTAGCGAACACCCGCGTTTCGCTCGGCTGTGGGAATTGGCCGACCGCGCCAAGGTCGATCTGCTGGAAACACCCTTAGAAGTATCGACCTACCCCCATGACCTGGTCGGCGGCATAAAAATCAACGAGCGCGGCGAAACCAACGTGCCCGGCCTCTTCGCCGCAGGCGAGGCAACAGGAGGCTCGCACGGCGCCAGCCGGTTCGGAGGTTCTGCCCTCTCCGACTGCATGGTGTTCGGCGCGCTCGGCGCCGAAGCCGCCGCCGTTTACGCCCGGGAACTCAACAGCCAGCCGGGCATCGCCGATGGCGACGCGACGGCCGCGGCTGATAAGATCGCCGGGTGGCGGGCCAAAGAAAAAGGGAACAGAACACAAAGTTGAAGAGATCGTCACCGCCAAATCGCCAGCACCAATCTGAACGTCGTGCGCTCCGAAGAGGGCATCAACGCCGCCTTCGCCGACCTCGCCGATATCGAACAGAACGCAATCCCCAATATCGCGGCAACCGGAGAGACCGAAAAAGAGTCTGCAACCAAAGTTCGCCAGGCCATCGAGGCCGAAGGTCAGATCACGCTCTGCCGCTTGCTCGGCACGGCCTCTCTGGAACGCACCGAAAGCCGGGGCGGTTATTTCGGCGGCGCATACCGGCTGGAACATCCCGACCAGGACGACGAAAATTGGTTGAAAAACGTGGTGTTGCGGAAAGAAAGCGGCGCCATCAAAGTTTCCCACGATGCCGTCGTCACCCTGGACGAAGAGTTCACCCCCGATATGATCAGGGCGATGTCGACCGAATGGGCCATCCCCGACGATCCTGAATATTACTCGACCTCGGAATAAGAGGGACACCATGCCAAGATACGAACTCACCATGGAAGACAATGTTGTCACCGACATCTCCGTCATCGAGGGAGACGAAGACGACGAAGAGATGCTGGGCATCGAATGGGCGCTGGCGGAAATCCGAGAGACCTATAACCACAGCAAAACTGTTTCCGCATCCTTCACACTGGCCAACGAAGCCGAGGTGGATGAGATCCTCGACAAAATTCCAGGCTACTTCGAAAACGGCCACGATGCCGGCGTCGACGCCTGGCGCAATTACCGGGAAAAGCTCAGTACCTAACCCGATTCTAAGGGAGAAAACATATGACCGAGGTCCTGAGAGCCGACTGGTTCGACCTCCCCGACGGTACCCGAAACGATTTCTGGTCCTGGCTTCATGGCGAATTCCTACCTGCCCTTCAGGCCGCTCAAGGCGTCGCCTGGGTCGGCCATTACGATATCGTCGAACAGCCAGACCGCCCCTATATCGAAGGCGCGCCGATGAAGAAAGAAACCGACGATCCTGCCTGCGCAACCGGCTGGCAAAACGTCATTTTGACCGCCGCGCCGTCACCGGAGGTTTTCTTCGGCCCGAATAACCCCGTCGATGCGCTGGGCGTAACACACGCCGAAAAACTCTCGGCTTGTGAGAACCATCGATCGGCTGTCTTCATC
>JAQCKY010000217.1 GCA_027592155.1 Pseudomonadota bacterium | reverse complement strand
GTGAACACTGAAATAATCGATGATGTTGCCGATCATGTCGTAGTCAGGATTGCCGACCTGCTTAAAAATCTCGATCTGATGTTCCAGGGCGGAGAGGAGGCGCGAAAATGCTTCGTGCTCTTCTTTTAAGCTATCGATCACGGTCATCGTCTTATCCTTCCTTCCGATTGCCAGCCTCATAGCCCAGATAGTCATGGTTAACAGTCTTCGTAACCTTGATCGACATCAAGGTCCGCATGCTCGTCATTCGATAAGTTCAAGCCACAGTGAATGCCACATGATGTGAGGAGGAAATTATGACCACCAAAACAGAAACTAAAAAATCGAAAAAATCCAGCGAACGCAATGTCCCGATTACAAATGATTGGGGCTGGTCCGTTGATAATCTCCATCATCAATTCGATCGCCTATACGATCAAATGTTCAAGGCTCATGAAATGTTCGGAACCCCGTTGCCACGTTGGAAGGATATCAATCCGGCCCGGGGAGACGCGGCCGCCTTCACCGGTCCGTCGGTTCTACCGCAGACCGATATTTGTGAGACCGATGAACAATTCACGATGACGCTGGATCTGCCAGGCATGACTGAGGACGAGGTCGATCTCAAAATTAAAGATGGCCGGTTGACGGTTAGTGGTGAGAAATCAACGGAGCGCGAGGAAGAAGAGAAAGACTATCACCTTCGAGAAAGGCGTTTCGGATCGTTCAGTCGGTCTTTCAGAATTCCCGAGAGCGTGGACGATACGAAAATCAAAGCGGAATTCTCACAGGGCGTTTTGTCCGTGACGCTTCCTAAGAAACCAACAGCGGCTTCGACCGCCCGGAAAATAAAGGTCAAGCCGGCCTAAGATTTTACCGATGAACAGGTAAGGAGTTTTTTCATGCCCTATAAAGAGATTTTGGTCCATATCGACAATACGTCCCACAACGAGGCCCGGCTGAAATTTGCAATTGATCTAGCCGAGAAGAGCGAGGCCCATCTTGTCGGCCTTTATGTGATCCCAGAACTCGTATTGCCGGTGACCGATATGGGCATGGTGCCTCCTGACTTCGTGGAAATGCAGGACAGTCAATTGAAGGCCGATGCCGCAAAGGCGGAAGAGGCGTTCATCAAAACCACCAAGGCCGGCGATCTCTCCGTCGAGTGGCGGGCAGAGCAAGGCCTTGGTGTTGACATCTTGGGGAAGCACGCACGGTATTGCGATCTTCTGATCCTGGGTCAGCAGGACCCGGATGACCCCGGCGAGCTTGGCGATCTAGCCGACCGGTTAATACTGTCCGTTGGCCGCCCTGTTCTCGTCGTGCCCTACGCGGCAGACAAATATGAGATCGGAAAGCGCGTCATGGTCGCCTGGGATTCCAGCGCCCATGCATCACGTGCCGTTCACGATGCCCTGCCGCTTCTTGAAGGCGCAGACAATGTCGACGTTCTGGCGATCAATCCGAAAGGCGGCAACGACGGTCATGGCCAGATTGCCTGCGCGGATATCTGTCTTCATCTCGCTCGGCACGGGGTTAAGGCCGAGGCGCATTCCATTGTCAGCGACGATATCGGGGTGGCGGATATGTTGCTTTCACGGGCCAGCGACGAAGGCGTGGATCTCTTTGTGATGGGCGCTTACGGCCATTCCCGAATGCGCGAGTTGGTGCTAGGGGGTGTCACCCGTCATATGCTGAACCATATGACGATGCCGGTTCTCATGGCGCATTAGTCAAATGGACTAGACAAAGACCTCTGGGTCGAACTCATTGACAAGGTTCCGGCAGGACGGGATTTGGACGGTGCGACCACTGAATCTTGCAATACCGTCGGTCTCCATCTTCTTGATGGTGCGAGACATGGATTCCGGCGTCGTACCGATCATAGACGCCATGTCTTGGCGAGATAGCGGCAAATCGATGCTCGATGACCCGTTATCCGCGAGCTTGCCGTAACGCTCGACAAAGACCATCAGCAGATGAGCAAATCGCGCCCTGACGCTTAAGGAAACATTGTGGAGAATTTTTTCGTCTGCATCGCCGAGGTCCTTGGCAACGCGTTTGAGAAATCGCAAACCCAGGGCCGGATTATGCTCGAGTAACCTTCGAATGGTCGGGCGGTCAACGAAGCACGCCGTGCTTGGCTCCAAGGCTTCGGCGCTTGCATCATACTCCGAGTCGGCGAGAAACGCCCGATAACCCAGGGTTTCTCCTTCGGATAAAAGGTTTAGTAGGACTGTGTTGCCCTCCGCATCGGATTTCCGAAGCCCAATCATGCCGGATTCAATACAAAAGATTCCGTCGGGCGTATCGCCTTCGCGAAAAATTGTTTCGCCGGGAAGATAGCGGCGGCTCTTTTTCCCGTCTTCGATTAAACGCAGTTCTGCGTCCTGTAGGACACACCATTCTGTCCGTTCCCGAGCCTGGCAGGTGAAACAGTTTGGGCCGGCGACGAAAAGGGGTTGGTTTGCCACGTTCGTTCCTCTGTCCTCAGGACGCGGTCCCGAGCCCTGTCGTGTCGATTCCACCCGAAGAACCAATATATTGCTCAATTACCATCATCCGCAATGGGTAGCTTGACTCCGATCAAACAACCGGATGCCGATTTGATCTAATATCAGGTCATAAAAAATGAAAAGTCACCCATTTTGTGAGGGGGAAGAATGACTGATACGACGAACATGGTCCCCATTCGGGAGGCGGCCGAAAAATTCATCGAACGATTTGGCTCAAACGCCCTTGTCGAAGCAAATACTCGGGCCAGCGAATTATTGGACCTGTCACAGTTTCAAGGGCGAGTTCGCTGGCAACTTATCTCGCGAGAAATAAAAATTATACTGGCTGATCGATCCGATAATATCCGACGAATTTAGGAGATGGGGTTAAATTTAATACTACGTATGTATAGATATGGCGTATTTATTGTACTGTGGAAGACAATTATTAGCTAAAGTTATAATCTACATATGTAGGCATTTTAATCAGATGGAAACGGGTGCCGTTAGCCGTTGGTTGCTGTGTAGCCGGGTGGGGAAACAGACCGTTTGAGCCCACAGCTCAATTCGATTACAACCTGGGAAAGACAAAATCTAAGCGTTAAATGGGAAGATAATTATGGAAGCAATGACCGACCCGTATAGCGGGTTAAAGATGGTCGAGTTGAGCCATGTTTGGGGCCACGGCGTGCCCTCCATGCCCGGCGACCCTGATGTACAAATGTTCCGCTCGGTCAAACATGCCCAACATGGCGTGATGACCAACCGCATCACCATGGTGATGCATTCGGGCACCCATATGAACACACCGATGCACATGATTCAGGGTGGCGCCAGCGCCGCGGAAATATCCCTGGAGCACTTCTTCGGCAATGGGGTCATTTTGTCGATCCCCAAAGGGGCATGGGAGCTGGTAACGCCGGAAGACCTTGAGGCGGCAAAACCAAGCATCCGGCGCGGCGATTTTGTTGTGATCGTCACCGGCTGGCACCATAATTATTCCGACAGTCTCGAGTATTTTGGCGATTCACCGGGACTTTCCAAAGACGCGGCCCAATGGCTGGTGGACAAAGAAGTCAAACTGGTTGGCGTCGACACACCCCAAGTCGACCATCCTCTGGCGACATCGCTCGGCCCCCATCGCGGTGGGCCGATCATGAACCGGCTGGTCAAGAAATATGAAGACACGACCGGCCTCGACCCGAAGGTTGAGCATCCTGAGTGGAACGCAGCACATAAAGTCTTGTTGGGTGCCGGCATCCCGACGATCGAGCAGGTCGGCGGCGACGTGGACGGGCTTCTCGGCAAACGCGCCACTTTTCATGCGGCCCCGTGGAACTGGCGGCACGGCGATGCCTGCCCGGTACGGTTTGTCGGCATGATCGACCCCAGCGGAAGTCTCCGACTCGAAACCGGTGAAGCGGCGTAAGCCTCAGATATTAAAGGGAGGAATTAAACATGGATGAAGTTAGCAGCCCTCAACTCGCGGATGCGGTCAGCAACAACGCCGGTCTCCAGATGTACAATCTGACCCAGGAATGGGGTCATCACATGCCGGAATGGCCGTCGACCCCCGGGGTCAATGTCCATGTGCGGAAATTTCACGCTAAGGACGGCATTTATCAGACCGAGTTCGAAGGCATTATGCACCGGGGCACTCATATGGATGCACCTTTGCATGTGACCGAAAATACGCCGGATATTATGGACTATCCGTTGTGGCGATTCTTCGGGACCGGCGTTGCGGTCTCAATTCCCAAATCGAAATGGGAAGTCATCACCGCCGAAGACCTGGAAAACGTCACGCCTAAGATCCAAGAAGGCGACATGGTGTTCATCAACACCGGCATGCACACCAAGATGAAGGATACCGACGAGTATTACGCCTACTCACCGGGTATCTACACCGAGGGCGCTCAATGGCTGGTCGACAAAAAGGTCAAACTGGTCGGTTATGACGTGCAGTCCAACGATCATCCAATGGCGACCAAGCTGGTCGATCACGGCCTTGGGCCCACGCATCCCCATCTGATCGAAGAATATAAAGAAATGTTCGGCCGCGACCCGAAAGAGGACTTCCCCGATTGGGAGTCCGGCCATAAGACGCTGATGATCGGCGGCGGCATCCCGGGTATCGAGAATGTCGGCGGCGACCTCAATGCGGTCACCGGCAAGCGTTGCACCTTCATGGTATTCCCATGGCGCTGGCGCGGCGGTGACGGCTGTGGCGTCCGCATTATGGCGGTCATCGATCCCGATCAGAAGTTCAGGTTCGAAACCGGGGAGTAGTGACCGGGTTTCGCTGCCCTAGAGCGTTTCACATTTTGATTGAAGCATAACCGGCATTTTCGAAGTAATTGGCGCATTGGTCTGGTTTGACGGTACCGACGAGGTGTCCGATGTGTCGCCATATGTCTTCGACGCTTCTCTTCTGTGCCAGCCTCATCCAGTGTTTGATCTGTGAGAAGGTCTGCTCGATCGGATTGAGGTCGGGCGAGTATTTTGGCAGAAACCAGAGCCTGGCGCCTGCAGCCTTGACGGTGTCGCGGACGGCTTTGGATTTGTGACTGCCGAGATTGTCCATGACGACGATGTCGCCGGGCCTCAAGGTCGGCACGAGGAGCTGCTCGACATAAGCGCGGAAGCACACGCCATTGATGGGGCCATCGAAGACGCAGGGCGCGGTCAGCCGGTCACAGCGCAACGCACCCACGAAGGTCAGGGTGCGCCAGCGTCCATGGGGCGCGAAGCCACGCAGCCGCTCGCCCTTCGGTCCCCAGCCGCGTAGCGGCGCCATGTTGGTCCGGATCCAGGTCTCGTCGATGAAGACGAGCCGGTGCGGATCGAAACGGCC
>JAQCKY010000216.1 GCA_027592155.1 Pseudomonadota bacterium | reverse complement strand
CGCGCGTAACCGTCCGGACAAGGACGACGAAACGACAAATAAAATTCAACTGCCCGACAGAATTACTTTGCCGATACTTGCTTTTTAGCGGAATAACATGTTCCGTCGACTGCCCGTAGAGGCGTTACATGAGCCCTCTAAAATAAGCGATCGTCGATTTTAGACCGCTCTCCAACGCAACCGTGGGCTCCCAATCAAGGGCCATCCGCGCGAGCGTGATATCCGGGCATCGCTGCAACGGGTCATCCTGGGGCAAGTCTCTAAATTCAATGACCGACTTCGCATCGGTCAGCCCGATGATCAGTTCGGCAAGCCCCCGTATGGAGAGCTCCACTGGGTTCCCCAAATTTATCGGCCCTGTCGTCCCATCATCGGCGTTCATCAGGCGGATAATCCCCTCCACCATATCATCGACGTAGCAGAAAGACCGGGTCTGCCCGCCATCGCCGTAAAGCGTTATCGGTTCCCCCTTGAGAGCCTGCATAATGAAATTCGACACCACACGACCGTCATCCGGACTCATGCGTGGCCCATAGGTATTGAAAATACGCGCCACCCGGATATTCGTCTGATGTTGGCGGTAGTAATCGAAAAACAGTGTTTCAGCGCAACGTTTCCCCTCGTCGTAGCAGCCCCGCGGCCCAATGGGATTAACGTTTCCAAGATAGTCCTCGCTCTGCGGATGTACTGTGGGATCACCGTAGACCTCGCTGGTCGACGCCTGGAGAATTTTGGCGCGTGTGCGCTTTGCCAACCCAAGCATGTTGATCGCCCCATGAACGCTCGTCTTGGTGGTTTGGACGGGATCATATTGGTAGTGAATGGGCGATGCCGGGCAGGCAAGATTATAGATTTCGTCAACTTCGACGTAGAGGGGAAATGTAACGTCGTGTCGCATGAGCTCGAAATTCGATGAATCGAACAGAGGTGCAATATTATCTTTCGCACCGGTAAAAAAATTATCGACGCACAGGACATCATGTCCTTCGGCAATCAGCCGCGTGCAAAGATGGGAGCCGATAAAACCGGCGCCGCCTGTAACCATTATTCGTTTTCTGATCGCCATACGAAATGAGCCGCCTGAATGAATGAACCGTGGATTATTAAGGAATCGATGCCGAAATCTAGCACCGATATCTTTAGCTGGTATGAAATTATCCCGACCGTCAACTCTGCAGGAATCGGACCTCCGCCCCCTCAAGGACCGCGCAGGTCAACCGGCCACTCATAAAGGCACCGGTGTCAATCCCCACGCGGTTTGGTCGTTCCACCGGACTGTCGCTAATCGTATGCCCGTGGACCACGCGAACGCCAAAATCTTCGGCAGAATTGAGAAATTCATCTCTGATCCAGATCAGGTCGTTGGGATCCTGATCCTCAATCGCCACGCCGGGGCGAATGCCCGCATGGACGAAGAAATAGTCCCCCTCACGGTGCGACAGCTCTAGCTCGGTCAGAAACTGCTGGTGTTCCGGTGGAACGGCATGACGAAAGCGTTCGGCCAAATCTTCAACGTCGTCGTCTTCCAGTATGTTGGGAATCTTCACACCATAACTTCCCAATGTTTCACGCCCGCCATTTCGGAACCATTTTCTCGGATCGATCACCTCGGTGAGAAACTGAAGCATCAGCGCCTCGTGATTGCCTTTGAGTCGGTGGACCTCAAACCCCGGCAGAGGATTGCTGCGGAGGAGATCGATGATTGCCGGGGAATCCTGCCCTCTATCGACATAATCACCGAGATAGACCATCACCTGTCGGTCCACGCCTCCCGCCTGGGCATCCCGCTCAATCAGCGCGTGGAGAGCCTGTAGCAGGTCAAGCCGACCGTGAATATCACCGACCGCGTAAACCCGCGTGCCGGCCGGCACCGCTGCCTGGTTCACGAACTCATTCTCGGGCATACCGTCAGAGTTTCGTCGCCACCCGAGTTTTTCCAGCCAAGAACTCACATTTTCGACTTTCGAAGCGCGCCCTGACGATGGAATCCGCGGCACGGAATCTCGCCGCCATCTGGCCGCTTGGTTTATAGTTACTTAAATAATGAACTCTATAACACACACTGGTTCCGTCTGTAGACAGACACCACGAGACAAATGATGGGCGACGACTCTGTATTACTCGATTCTGTAAATGAGTCCAGGACACCGGAAAGCTCCCTCCTCGATCATGTTGAGCGGGTGGCTCATTCGCGGTCCGGGCGCTTTGCCGTGCATGTGAAGCTGTCGGCCCTTCAAGCCCACAATCGTCAACCACACCACATCCGCATTGCAAGCCGCAGCTTCGACACATTGATCAACGCGACAGACGCCCAGATCTATATCCTGTCAAACGGCGATCTATTTTTGCTCTGCCGCGACTTGCGCATCGATGACGTGGATTATGTTATCGATAAGGTCAGAACGCTGTTTAAAGGCGATCCCCTCACGCGGCCTAATCCATCGACCGGCGAAGATGACTTCGCGACCTGGTTTGACCTTGAGTTGGACTTTCATGATTTGCATGAGACGGTTTCAGCACTCGCCGCGATAACCGACCGGCCGAGATGGGTACGCGAAGACGCCTCCGCCGGCCGGGGAGCCAGCACCGAATTCGCAGGGCAAGCTCTCGACCCCGTGGCACTAGGCAAGATCGACGACTCCATTCGTCGCAGCCGGATCGCCGACCTAGTGCGGGAACAATCCGCTGTCATCATCGGTGCCGACGGCACCGAACGCATTTTGTTTAATGAATGTTATGTGTCTATCGGCGAACTCCAGCGCCGCCATGCACCCGGCTTCAACTTGATTTCAAACCTCTGGCTGTTCCAGCATCTGACCGAAACAATCGACAGTCGGCTACTCGCATTTCTGTCCCACAGCGATATCGCGGCACGGGAGCAAAACATCAGCATCAATCTCAATACCACGACCGTCTTGTCATCGGTATTTCAGGCCTTCGACCAAGCGATCGGCGCAGCCGCCGAAAAAGTAACCGTGGAATTTCAGCTCGTTGATATTTTCGCCGACCTCGACCGCTATGCGGAAGCCCGGGACTGGCTGAGTGAACGCGGCTATTTGGTCTTGATCGACGGCTTGAATCCGATGTCGATACGCTATTTCGATGCATCGCTCCTCGCGCCGAATTTCGTAAAAGTGAGCTGGGGCGATGAGTTTTCAGGCGGCGGATCTATCGAAGACAGCGCCGAAATGATAGCGATTGTAGAGCGTATTGGCGCCAAACGATTGATCTTGGCGCGCACCGATTCCGAAGACGCGCTCACCTGGGCGCTGACCCACGGGATCAGGCGCTTCCAAGGCTTTTTCATCGATAAACTTGTGCCCAGCAGATCGCCAAACATGGTCGGCTGCCCGGTGACCAGCAGTCCGGAGCATGACCCTGACAATAACCAGGGGCACAGAATAATGGCTTTACCGCCTGCCCTTCCCGGCCAACGCGTGCCAAGTCAGGAGAGTCTTCTCCTCGACTATCTCCACCGGTTGGAAACCCATCGCCAGGACCGCAGGGCAATTCATATTCACTTGTCCCGGCTAAACCCCCAAAACCGGCGGGAACACCACATACGAATTGCCGCGACCAGTTTCGATCCGATGATCAAATCGACCAGCGGCCAACTCTTCGTCCTCCGCAACAGCGACCTGTTCTTCATCTATAAGATGCAAGCACAGAACGATGTCGAAACGTCCATGTTGCGGCTTAAGTTCCTGTTCGGCGATGACCCGTTGATGGCAGACGAAGACGCAGCCCGGCAGCAGTTGAGCACCTCGTACGACGTCGAGACCGAATTTAACGAAATTCTCTCTCTCGCCCGTAATTTGGTCCATGAAGACGTCGCGGACGATACCGGTGCGGACGAACCGCTCGACGCGAAATCCGAACTTGAGCTGCGTCGCGAGCAGGGGGAGCCGTTAACACCCCGCGTACTGGGCCGTGTCGAACAAGCTCTGCAGCGCGCCGACATTTCGAACATGATGCGGCGTCAATTCATTTGCGGTCTCATCGGCCAAGCATCGCCGCAGCCGCTTTTTAGCGAGCTCTTTATCTCCATCGCCGATCTGCGCGAAACCTTGCTGCCGGGTGTAAATTTGACATCCAGTCGCTGGCTGTTTCAGCATCTTACCGAGACCCTGGACCGGCGGGTGCTGGCCTTCCTGAGCCGTTCCACGGATCGTTCGATCACCGGTGAAATCAGCGTCAATCTCAACGTATCGACCGTTCTGTCTCCCGAGTTCATGCAGTTTGACGATTCGGTTATCGCTGCCATGCGCGGCTCCCTCGTCATCGAACTACAGCAGGTCGATATATTCGGCGACCTAAACGCCTATTTGTTTGCCCGAAGTTTTGCGAAGGACCATGGCTACCGAATTTGCATCGACGGACTGACGGCAAAAACGATGCCCTTCATCGATCGAGAGAGGCTCGGCGCCGACATGGTCAAGCTCGTCTGGGATGCAGAACTGCTGGAAGACGACAAGCGGGAAGAGGTCTCTGCGCTGGTTCAGCGCGCCGGATCGACCCGTGTCATCCTCTGCCGCTGCAGCGACGCGGCGGCGGTCGAATGGGGCCAGTCCATCGGAATCAATATGTTTCAAGGCCGCCACATCGAAAACCTGATCGCCGCCGATAATCGTCGGCGCGACATTGAAGCCGCACGCCGACAACCGCTTTCCGGCGAGTTTATAGAGTGAGCGCGCCGGACGGCAGCAGCGCACCGACGGCCATCGTTGCCAAAAACCTTACCAAGCGGTTCGACGATGAAAATGATGCGGTGAAAAACATCAGCTTTACCGTACCGCAAGGGTCCATTACGGCCCTGCTGGGAGGAAACGGCGCCGGCAAGACAACCACCCTATCGATGATCTTGGGCATCTTAACACCGACCAGCGGGAACATCGCTGTACTGGGCATCGACATGGCCCATAACCGGTCTCAAGCCCTGCCCTTCATGAACTTCTCATCCCCTTATGTCGGGTTGCCGATGCGATTGACGGTCAACGAGAACCTCATTGTATACGCCAATCTCTACGGCCTCGACCGCGTGAAGGAGCGGGTCGCGAAAATTACGGAAGAGCTCGGCTTGGAAGATTTTCGAAAGCAGCCGGTCGGCAAATTGTCCGCAGGTGAAAAAAGCCGGGTCGCTCTGGCCAAGGCCCTGATCAACGAACCGGCGGTGCTTCTTCTCGATGAACCCACCGCGTCGATGGATCCGGACACCGCCGATTGGATCAGAAATTATTTCGATCGCTACCGCAACCGAACCGGTGCCACGATCTTCATGGCGTCCCATAATATGAGGGAAGTGGAACGGCTATGCGATGACACACTGATCATGCAGCGGGGCGAGA
>JAQCKY010000215.1 GCA_027592155.1 Pseudomonadota bacterium | reverse complement strand
GAAGCCTGTACAAAATACGGCACGGAATCAGGGCGTCTCGTCACCAGCTATTTCATCCATTTCGCCGATACCGCGGCAGAAGAGCAAACGGCGCGGGAACGGCAATGGCGCTATCACAAGGAATGCACCTCGCCCGCGTTTCCCGGCGATCCGGAAACCTCGCCAGAGAGTTATCGTTATTTCATCAAAATCGTCGAAAAATACCAAACTCAGAAACCGCAGGATTTCAACGCCAACTCGGTGCTCATCGGCAACGACCAGCAGATCGCCGAAATCCTTCATGAAAAAGTCGCAGCCGCGGGCTTTGATGAGGTCATTCTCTATTTCAACCTAGGCCTAAAAGATCCCGGCCGCGTCCGCGATGAGATGACCCGCTTTATGGAAAAAACCGCACCCCTGCTCAAATGAATTGAAATATTGGTTCTTCGTCAGTCGTCAGCATTGTGTAATTGGCTCAGAGATTGGTGCACCGACGCAACGAGACGGTTCAAGCCGTGCCGAATTTTATGGTCCCGGTGACGGGTGGGGTCGTGCTGCATCCTGAAAATCTTCGCGAGAAATTGGGAACCGTATTTTAGGTTCTCCTTTCCGATTTGGTGCCCCTCACCTCTGACAAAATGAGAGCCGACTCGAACGCCGGAACGCATTAGTGTCTCGACGGTATCCAGAACCACCTTGTTGGGCAGATAGGGGTCCGCGTCCCCTTGAATCAAATAAACTTCCGGCCGGGACAGAATCTCGTCTTTTAGACTCTCGCGATCAAGAAGGCATCCGGCAAAGCACAGAATGCCAGATACCGGTTTCGCGCGCCTCAATCCCACATGAAGTGCGACGACCGCTCCTTCGGAGAAACCGACAAGAGCCATCTTGCTGTCCGTGAGACCATTCTCTTCCAGCATACGATCGAGGTAGGTGTTGAGGACCGGTGACACTGATTTGACGGCCTCCACCTGAGATGCGCTGATATGTTCCCGCGCTCTAAGCCAGACCTTGCGGTCAGGATGATCGCTAACACTATAGGGGGCTTCCGGGATCGAGAACTTCACCGTTGGGAAGTGGGGTGCGAACAGATGGGCCAACTTCATCATCTGTTCCGCCGGAACCTCGGGCCCCGGCAACAGTACGACAATCTTTTCAGGCCGCCATCCCTCCAAGGGTCCATACTTACGGTATGATAGTTCGTATTCGCTCCGCACGGCGCTCATCTCATTATTGTATTTTTGTAATTGTGGATGAGGTTGACCGGAGTCAAGGCCACGCATGCCGACAACCGGCAACTTGATGCTGGCGACAACCGAAGCAAGTCAAGAGATGCCCAATGATTAAGACTATCGTGGTTCCCACCGACGGATCGGATCATGCGGATAAGGCCATCGACCTCGCCGCCGATACGCGCCTGTTTATCGCCCGGGATACCAATGCGGAACTTCTCCATGCCGAGCCCCTCCAGCATGCCCAAATCGAGGGCGGCTGCCTTCTTAAAAGTCCGCTCATGATGCTTGATGAAGAGATCCGCCTTGGCATCGTAGGCCCCTCTGTTGGTTTCCGTAATATCACCAGTGACGGTGAGGACAACCTGTCCAACGGGCGCGTCCAATGCTTGAGCCGGCGGCGAGAAGAAACTCAAAGCAATCGTAAAGATAACCAAGATCAACTGGCGGCGGCGCATGACAAATCTCTCCAGCAAATATTGCGATTATGGATTGTATAACCCATTAGGATTCCCGTGGGAATATCCGCTGCGTGAATTTCGGTTGTACCGATCCGGCACCGGTTGTAGGTCTGCCGCACCATGACCAGCGAAGAACGAACACCCCTTTCCGCCAGCACCGTCGGTAGGCATCGCCAGATTTGGCGGCTTGCCGGGCCGATCATCGTGGCCAATCTGTCCGTTCCCCTGTTGGGCGCGGTCGATACCGCCGTCATGGGGCATTTGCCCGACGCGAAGTTTCTAGGGGGCGTGGCGGTCGGCGCGATCATCTTCAATTTCATCTATTGGGGGTTCGGCTTCCTCCGGATGGGAACCACCGGCCTGACGGCTCAGGCTTACGGCGCCAACGATGGAAACGAACTGCGCGCCGTCTTCTCCCGGGCGTTGATGCTCGCCGGTGCCATTGGGCTGCTCTTATGGATTATCCAGGTTCCGCTGATATGGGCCGGCATGACACTCTTCGATGCCAGCGCAGAGGTTGAGGAACTCGCAAGAACCTATTTTCAAGTCCGCATTTGGAGTGCCCCCGCCGTACTCGCCAACTACTGCCTCATCGGCTGGTTCATCGGCGTTCAAAACACGCGCGCCGCCTTGATCCTGCAGATCGTGCTCAACGGCACGAACATCATCCTCGACCTGATCTTTGTGCTCGGCCTCGGCATGACCGTCGCCGGCGTTGCCGCCGCGACCGTCCTCGCGGAATACGCAACCATCGCCGTCGGCTTCTTCCTGATGCGTCGCGCCTACCGCAAAATCGGCGGAACCGGGCTCGGCACCAATCTGT
This sequence comes from Pseudomonadota bacterium, assembly GCA_027592155.1. Lineage (GTDB taxonomy): Bacteria > Pseudomonadota > Alphaproteobacteria > Rhodospirillales > UBA2165 > JAQCKY01. Next base: position 2,851 of record JAQCKY010000215.1, on the reverse strand, counting down.
TTGATCCCGGCAAGCTCAAGCGTCTCGTTGCCTTAAATTTCGACATTATGATCCGGACGCTTTGCCTGATCGGCGCCTTCGCGTTCTTTACCCGGCAGGGCGCTCGGTACGGTGACGCAACCTTGGCGGCGAATGCCGTATTGTTGCAGTTCCAACAATTCTTGTCGTTCGGTCTGGATGGTTTCGCCCACGCCGCAGAAGCCCTCGTCGGCGGCGCCATCGGCGCCCGGGACCGTCAGGGGTTTCGGGAAACCGTCAAACTCACCGGCATTTGGGCGGTCATCGTCGCGATGCTCTATACCGTAGTCTACGCGGCCGCCGGCGGGCCAATCATCGGCATCCTGACCGATATCGAAGAGGTTCGCCGTATCGCGGATCAGTTCAAATTCTGGTTGGTGATATCCCCGATCCTCTCGGTTTGGTCCTTTATGCTGGACGGTATCTTTATCGGAGCCACCCGGACCGCCGAAATGCGCAACGCCATGATCGCCTCGCTGGCCGTGTTTCTTGCCTCGGTCTGGCTGCTCACACCGTCGCTCGGCAATGACGGGCTTTGGCTTTCATTGATGCTGTTTATGATTGTCCGCGCGCTCGCATTAATCGCGTATTACCCCCAAATTGAACGATCGATGACACAAGGCACGTAAGAAAAAACCCGCCGTGACAAAAAGCCACAGCGGGTAAGTTTTGACGCGCAAAAAACTGGTTAGCCGGTCTCGCGGCGACGGCGAAATTGCGCATTCCACCGGTTCGCTTCAATGTGATTTACACTTATGCGTAGACCCTGCTTCGTCGTGTTCCTGATGGAGCCTGGCTGCGGTAATTTTGACAATCACCCGACGCGACAGACCCGCTTTTCATAGTAGGCACCGTGCCACATCATTTCCCAAAAAGCGCTATACCTATTGGGATATGGAGATATCCCACGGGTATACCTCAAAGACATACCTTTAGGAAAAAGCCGCGCCTTTTAGGGCGCCCGATGTCCAACCCGACCAGATTATTGATTGCAGACGCCAATTTTCCTAGCCCACAACCTAAGGGCATTAAAGGTATAACCAAATGAATCCTTTAAATTTCTATATGTTTCCAGGCCGCAACATGTACGGGCCTACGCCCACTGGCTTCGCGTTGATTCCAGGATTATTCCGATTAGCTTTTTGATAAACCGACGCGGCCCGGCCGACCGCCTAACCAAATCCCCTTATAGGCAATTTGACGCTAGCTCGGGTCCCAACTGTTAAAAAGAGCCCCCACAGAAGCAACGTCATCAATCCTAATTTATGGGGTGGCGGGTTTCGCCGCATCATACAGATGTATGATGGGGTGCATTCGGGGCTACGGGGGGTTCGGTGTCGACAATTCAGGAAAATGGCCGCCGGTATTGTGCCATGAGGCGGATCAAATCCGGCTGGCGGCTTACACCCGTTTTCGACATCAGCGAATAGAGTTGGCTTCGAACGGTGGTTTTAGAAACGTCCCGGTCTCGGGCAATCTCGCTCACGGAATTGCCACGGTCGAGCGATGCGGCCAAAGCTGTCTCGGTTTCGGAAAGCCCAAAGCTCGCACATAAAAGATCTGTATCAAGGCGGCTGTAGTCATCTGGATCACGGATAAAAATGATTGCCGCCGCGGAACTAGGATTTGCAAAATTACTGCTTTCACGCGGCAACGGGCGTAGCGTTATTAAATAGGGTCGGCCGCCGCTAGGCCGACGTGATGGAAAGTCGCGTGCCAAAACATCAACTTCGTCACCGCTGAGCTGTGAAACCGCGAGCCCATAACGCACCGCGGCCAGAATGCCACGCGAGGAGATATTGCACCGTAATAGTTCAGATATTCTTCGGTTGGGGCATGAGTTTGAAGTGCGGTGCCGAGTTCCATAAAGCTCGGCCTCTTTGTCTTATTTTCGACGACCTCAAAACTTGCGCTGACCGAGCCGAATAATTTTGAAATAGCATCGAGCGAGTCCGTCCACGCATCGTTATTCAACGCAGTTGAGTATAGTTTCTCTACAACGTCGAGGATTGAGGAATCTGTGCTCAAAAGATTCTCCCACCGTAGTGAACGAACCAGACCGCCAAGCAACAGCATAGCCACCCACATACAAAAAGGGCAAGAAATCCTCAGCTCTATGAACGGGGCCGCTAAAACCCATAACCGTAACGAATTCCGATATTTTCCAATCCTTCATTCTCATCGCACAGATTTGCGTTCGAAATATGAGCAAGATGAAGAGCCACCGCGTGTTTAACCGATAACCAAGTTCGACCGCCTCCCGGAACAATAAAAGACAGCCCAAGTCCTTAGCGTCCGCCGCCATGCCGGATTTATCTCCATTGTGAATGGCCCACCAAAACTGGCTCCCAGAAACACTTTCCGCGAGACGTCCCCTTCCCATGTCAGGCCTGCATAAACCTGGCTGGTATCCTCGGCCAAATTTTCGAAAGATAAGCTTTGCGCTACCGGGGATGAGTGAAGTGAAGCCGATAAGAAATTTTTACAACGAGACGTTCCAATATTTGCCGGATTTCGGAGAATCCCCCTGGCAACATTGGATTTTGATTGGGATTAGAATCGTTGCGATTCATGAGCAGTTCGTAAACGGCAATGGCGAATTCTCATTGGTAATAAACAAAATTAACAGATCAAACATAAAGTAATCAGTTTTTCTGATGACCAATAATTTTTTTGGAAATTTCTGTTCCACTATGTGAAAATATGCAGGTATGCTATTGAAAGCTTACCCTGATAATAGTTTTTTATAGGGGTAAGAGGTCTCGTTAAGAGACTCAGCGGAAAGGGATTTATATCTATTTCGCTTTTTGCGGCGGCGCGAAGCAATTCGCGT
>JAQCKY010000214.1 GCA_027592155.1 Pseudomonadota bacterium | reverse complement strand
GTTGGTCATCGACATCGATGACGTCTTGGCGCCGGAAGGAGAATTGCTGGGAGATATCGATTACGAGGCCTTCATCGCCGATGGCAATCCGGCCTATGAATGGTCACTGCCGGATGACGAATGGCGGGCCATATCCCTCAACTATACCTCGGGCACGACCGGCAACCCGAAAGGCGTGGTCTATCACCACCGGGGCGCTTACCTCAACACGATCGGCGATATTTTCGCCTGGAATATGACGCACCACCCGGTTTACCTCTGGACCCTGCCGATGTTCCATTGCAACGGCTGGTGCTTTCCCTGGGTTATCGCGGCGATGGCCGGCACCAACGTTTGCCTGCGCAGCGTCACAGCCGGAAATATCTATGAGGCCATAGCCGCGCATGATGTTGATCATCTCTGTGGCGCGCCCATCGTTCTGGGCATGATCGTCAATGCCAAAGACGAAGAGAGGAAACCTTTGCCCCAAATCATTGAGGTCATGACCGCCGGTGCCGCGCCTCCGGCCGCTATTCTCGAAGGTATGGAACGCCACGGGTTTCACGTCACCCATGTCTACGGTCTGACCGAAACCTATGGTCCCGCAACCGTATGCGCCTGGAAACCCGAGTGGGATGATCAATCCGCCGAAGCCAAAGCCCGTCTTAAGTCGCGCCAAGGTGTCGAATATACCGTGCTGCAAAATTTGACCGTTCTCGATCCGGAAACCATGGAGCCGACACCGGCGGACGGCGAAACCATCGGGGAGGTCATGTTTCGCGGCAGCAATGTGATGAAAGGATACCTCAAAAACCCCAAGGCAACCGAAGAGGCCTTTTCAGGGGGGTGGTTCCACAGTGGCGATCTCGCGGTCATGCATGCGGACGGTTATGTGGAAATCAAGGACCGGTCGAAGGACATCATTATTTCGGGCGGCGAAAATATTTCCTCGATCGAAGTCGAAGATGCGCTCTACCGGCACCCCAATGTCATCACGGCGGCGGTGGTCGCCAAATCGGATGAAAAATGGGGAGAAACGCCCTGCGCATTCATCGAACTATCCGACGAGAATGCCGGGACAACCGAGGCTGAGATCATCGAATTTTGCCGAGAAAACCTGGCGCACTTCAAATGCCCACAGACCGTTGTCTTCGGCCCGGTACCGAAAACATCCACAGGCAAAATACAAAAGTTCGTCTTACGGGAACGCGCCGAAAATTTATAGCGGCGTCGCCGGGATACAGACCTGTCCGGTTCGATCGATCTTCCGGTCGATCGAAAGCGCGAAGATTTACGTTAGAGCGCTAAAGAGCGTCTAAGGCAGCTAACTCGTCTTTTATTCGAAGTTTTTGGCTTTTGAGAGCCTTGACCCGTATTTCGTCTGGCGCAGGGCGCTCAATTTCGGTTTCAAGCTCAGTTTCTAGATGAACATGTTTGGTTTTAAGGGACTCAACTCGACGTTCCGCGACCATCTACAAGAACCTCCATCTAATGTTGATCCTCTATAAGATAAGGCCGTTGAGTGAATTCTCCTACCCCTGTTTGATTTAAATTTTCAGATCGCCCGAGATTTCCCATCCTTCCGCCGCGGAAACCAAATTTGAGAAATCGCTCTCATCCTCCACGGCCCAGATATTACCCAAAGACGCAATGTAAAATTTGGCACTTTCCCGCGAATCATCACTTGGGGATGATACCTCACCAGCCGGCAACGTTTCACTGAGCCGGTAGAGCATCAATTGTTCCGTTTGCTCGGCGAAGAGTTCGCTCGTTTTGATTTGGTGGCGAAGTGCTTCCACGAAGGGGGTTACCGAATCGCTTTTCGATTCGCTAATATTTTCTTTCAGCTGAGTTCTTAGGCCACGCTTGGAGCGCACATAGCTCTGATGCCAATCGTCAACATTGTCCGAGAGGATCTGGAAAGCGGCTCCTTCAAGCCGCCCCCGGCCCGCCCCACACCACCAGCAGATGAACAATAGAATATTGACGTCGGCGGCATTGCGTTCCTGCAAGCGAAGACAGGCCGGTGCAACCCCCTCCTGGCCATAGACGGCGAGAGAAAAATCCCAAAACGGATTGTCGGGAAATTTAGGTTTGGTCACGGGATCACCTGTCATGGGCTTAGTCGCCGAAGCTTATCCCCAGTCCGCGCGCGGTGGCGACCAGGGTATCCTTGACGTCAACGCAGCGTGTGCGACCGGCAATGTCGGCAATAGGAAGATCGACGACCTGTCGATGCTGCCAGGCAACCATGCGCCCGCCGGCCCCTTTGGCCAGCAAATCAGTCGCGTGCACACCGAAAGCCGACGCAATGATCCTATCCTGGCTGCAGGGTATGCCGCCCCGCTGGATATGGCCCAGCACGGTTACGCGTGTCTCCGCGCCGGTTGCGGCGGCAATCTGATCGGACAGGAGTTGTCCGATACCGCCGTAATTGCCCCCCTTCATTACGCTGTCCCCGTCCTTGGGCCGCGCTGCTTCGGCGCAGATGATCAAGGCGTGATGGCGGCCGAGATCGGCCAGAGACGCCAATTTTTTGGCGATGACATCCACATTAAATGGAATTTCGGGAATCAAGATCACATCCGCACCGCCGGCGATACCGGCGTTGAGCGCAATATGCCCCGCGTCACGGCCCATGACCTCCAGGATCATAACCCGGTCATGGCTGGCGGCCGTCGGCTGCAGACGGTCCAGGGCGTCAACGGCGCTGTTCACGGCGGTTGAAAATCCAACCGAGAATTCGGTCAGGGGAACGTCGTTATCGATGGTCTTAGGCACACCGATGAAATCGATGCCTTTGCCATCGGTCAGCTTATGGAGAATCGCGAGGCTGCCGTCACCACCGATCCCGATAAGGCCCGAGATTCCCAACTCGTGACAGCCATCGATAAAGGCCTCGGATCGGTCTTCAATAGTCCCGTCGGGCATGTCAAAGGCAAAGGGGTTGCCTTTATTGACGGTGCCGAGGATGGTCCCGCCCATGCGCAGAATGTTACCGGTGAAAAGCTGCAGGCCGAGTTCTTCATATTCGACGAGACGCCGTAAGAGGCCATGGGTACCATCGTGGATGCCCAACACGCGCCAGCCGTAGGTATTTCCGGCCCGCTGTACGACGGCGCGAATGACGGCGTTGAGACCTGCGCAGTCTCCGCCGCTGGTTAATACGCCAATCGTCTTATTCGGTTGTTCATCACTCATGTCGTGTACTCATCAAATGGTCCGTTATTTGTTATTGTGTGCCACACAAATGATTCGAAATTTATCTAGAGTTGCTATTATGTCGGCGAAACGGTCAAGCGTCTCGCATGATGGGTGATGATAAACTGACGAGAGAACGTATCGAGGAACTGAGAGACCGGCATCGCGAGCTCGATGAAGAATTAACGTGTCTCACCGAGACCCCGGTTCACGACCAGCTCAAGGCCCAACGTCTCAAGAAACAAAAGTTGGCCCTGAAGGATCAAATTTCATATCTCGAAGACGCAAGCTTTCCGGATATTATTGCGTAGAGTCAGGGCGGCGGGTTTCTCCTTCCACGGCGTACAACAGATCTTCGGCATCGACTTTCGGATCGACCGGCAATACCGCCCATGTCGTGGTTATGGCGCTGGCGGAAAGAGCTTCGGCGATCTGTCGTCCTTTGGCGGCCGCTTGCTCGCGCGTGAGCATATTGAGGAGGATGGCGAAATCCGCGGGATCGATAAGCCCGATGATATCAATCTCTTCGAGTTGCTCCCGGATCAATCCCCAAGAACTCTTCAAAAATTCCTCAAAGGCGGCCAAGCCCTGTGTCCCCTTGATATCAAGGGCATCAGACAGGCAAATATAAAGCAAACAACTGAAGCGCTCCTCCGCCCGAATGTAATCAATGACCCGGTGAACTTCCCGGATGAACGCGCGGCGATTAAGAATGGGCAGGACAGAATGCTCATCGGCCTCTTGCGCCAACCGGAAGGCATGCTGCTCGCTAATCTGCAGATCCCAACGGACCCGATCATAGTCATTGAACAAAATCGTCATTGCTTCATGCAGTCTGGGAGTCATTTCCGCGGCCGGAATTCCCAAAACCGATGCCACATCGGAAATCTGGCGGGGCGTTCGTTCCCGGGGTTGAGGAAATACCGGCTTTCCCTCTCCCCGTTTGCACCCGTCGGGCTGGCGCCGTTGTCCGTGCGAATCGATTGCCGTGGTCGGATGGATTTCCGAGACAGAGGGGCTGTCGGCCATGGTTTCAGCGTCTCCCGTCAGAAAGTTCTGTCAGTTTAGCACAAAATTCCCACCTTCGCTTGCACGCGATAACCCTCCATCTATAGTAGGCGCTTGGGCAAACTACCTAAGTGGGAATTCCTCGAACCATGTCAGACTCAACCCCTCTCGTCGGCATCATCATGGGCAGTCAATCGGACTGGGAAACCATGCGCCACGCCTCCGAGACACTCACCAAACTGGGCATTGCCAACGAAGTGAAGGTTGCCTCCGCACACCGCACGCCGGACCGGCTCGCCGAATATGCCACGACCGCCCGGGACCGAGGTCTCAAGGTGATCATCGCCGGTGCCGGCATGGCCGCCGCTTTGCCCGGCGCGACGGCCGCGATGACACCGCTTCCTGTTTTGGGTGTGCCGATGGACGGCAAGGTCATGGGTGGGCTGGATGCGATCCTCGCCATGGTGCAGATGCCGGCCGGCATTCCCGTCGGCACTTTGGCTGTCGGCCGCTCGGGCGCCGTCAACGCCGCCCTGTTCTCAGCAGCAATCCTGGCGCTCAGCGACGATACAATTCGCGACTCATTGGACAAATTCCGGGCAGACCAGACGGCAAACGTCCCCGAATCACCGGAATAACGTCTGGCATATCACCACTTTATCGGGCGGTTGAGAGACGGCGCGCAAGCCGAAGCGGCGACGGCAATCGTGACGCCGCTTTGAGGATGCGTCCCTGGAGTTTTGGGATCGCCATCACGTTCTCAATGCGGCGGTCCAGAAAATTCCAGGTATCCGCAAAATTTTCGGATTCGTCGGCCAGCCAATAAAGCACCGTGGCGGAATAGAGTCCGGCCAGCAGGCCCCGCTTGGTGTAATAATTGTAGTCGGTGGCGCGATCTCCGGCGGCATACCACATCCGGCTGACGGTCGCTTGCGTACTCTGCAACGCCACACGCGCGTTTCCGGGCAAAGTGAGATAGGCCAAAACCTTGCGGACCGCTTCCCGGTGAGGCGCCAGCAGTTCGAGGCGCAGGCGAACCAGTGTCGCAATCCGCTCTCGAACCGGCATATCGGCGAGTGCCATCTTTTCCGCAGCGTCGATCATCTTCTGATCGATGAATTCATTGAAGTGTCGGGCAACGTCGCGCAACCCACCCGGAAATACCCGCGCCACAAGGTCGGCATCCA
>JAQCKY010000213.1 GCA_027592155.1 Pseudomonadota bacterium | reverse complement strand
AAGGTACCGCAGCCTGATTAAGGGGAAGTTTTCCGGCAATCACCGCACCGAGATCATGTTTCGGCATCAGACCGAGTTGAATATCGACGTTTGCCAATCCGAGATCGCCGTCAAATAGAAGAACCTTCTTTCCGGCACGGGCTAACGCGTGGGAAAGGGTAATTGCCAACCAAGTTTTCCCGACACCGCCTTTGCCGGATGCGACCGCAATTATGTTGGGGCCTTTTGGAGCCTGCTGGGGGAGGGCATTTCCCGCTGCGGTTGGTGTTGCTTCGTCAGCCATTCGACAATCAATGCTCAGTGACAGGCAGAATTAAGGATGAAGAACGTCAAAGGTGGAGCCCGCAAATTCGCCCCCAGCGGCCCTAAGATGTTCTTGGTTCATTCAACCTCGTCAGGATCGATTGATTCTCTTAAAAAATAGAAAATGCCGGTCGAATGAAACGATCAAATCGGACTAAATTTGCCCGACGGTCTTGATCATTGCTTTCGAATGAACTTCGTTTTGCGACATCACCACCGTCGCCGCTCTGAAGCGTTCCACGATCGATCGCACGTAGGGCCGGATATTGGGGCTGGTCAGGAGAATGGGCAGTTCATTCATCATCGCATGCCGCTCAAACGTCTGGCGGACTTGGCCGATAAATTCCTGCAATTGGCTGGGCGCCATCGCGAGTTGCCTGTCTTCTCCGGTTCCCATGAGGGCTTCGGCGAACTTCTGTTCCCATTCCGGTGACAGGGTTACCAGTTTGATGACGCCGTCGTCGTCTCGATTCGCATCGCTGATTTGCCGGGCCAAGCGGCTCCGGACATGCTCCGTCACAAGGGTAATATGCCGCGTTTGCGCGCAGGCCTCGGCAATGCCTTCCAGAATCGTCGAAAGATCCCGAATCGAGACACGCTCTTGGAGAAGGTTTTGCAGAACCCGTTGAATGCCACCGACGGTAATCTGAGCGGGGACGATATCGGCGACAAGTTTCTGATGATCCTTATCCAACTCGTCTAGGAGCTTCTGGGTTTCGGCGAAGGACAGCAGTTCCGCCATGAAGTCCTTGATCACCTCGGTGAGATGGGTGGTGACGACTGTCGAGGCATCGACCACGGTATAGCCGCGGAACAATGCCTCTTCCCGCGACGCTTCATCCAGCCAGATCGCCGGGAGCCCAAAGGTCGGCTCGACGGTCGGCTCGCCCGGCAGCGTGATGGCTTCGCCCCGTGGATCCATGACGAGCAACATGTTGGGCCGCAGGTCCCCCATGCCCGCCTCAATCTCTTTAACGCGAATCACGTAGTTATTAGCCGGCAGCTGCATATTATCCTGGATACGCACCGCCGGCATGACGAACCCCATCTCGACGGCGAGTTGGCGGCGGAGTGCTTTGATTTGATCGGTCAGCCGCTGGCCTTCTTCTCCCTCGTTGATCAACGAAAGAAGGCCATAACCGAGTTCCAGCCGGAGAAAATCAATTTTCAGAACTTGAGAGATAGGTTCCTCGGAAACCGGTGCGGCTTCGCGTGCTTCTGCTTCTTCAATCGCCCTCTTTTCCACGGCCGCCTGGCTGCCACGATAATGGGACATGTACCCAATGCCACCGACGACGGCCGCGATGGCAAGAAACGGCAGCGCGGGAATACCCGGCAGAACCGCCAGGGCCACCAACATGACGGAAACCATGCCGAGCGATTTTGGCTTTTCGCCCATTTGGCTGAACAGGGCCTTATCCATTTGCCCTTTTACGCCACCCTTGGTGACCAGCATGCCGGCTGCGGTCGAGACGATGATGGCGGGGATCTGGGAGACCAGGCCATCCCCGACTGTAAGGCGCGTAAAGGTGTCGAGAGCATTTTCAAAGCTCATGCCGCGCTGGGCGACTCCGATGATGATGCCGCCGATGACATTGATAAAGACGATCAACAGTCCGGCGATTGCATCGCCGCGAACGAATTTTGCCGCACCGTCCATGGCGCCGAAGAAGCTGCTCTCATCTTCCATTTCTTCGCGGCGCCGGCGGGCCTCGGTCTCATCGATCAGCCCAGAGGAAAGATCGGCGTCAATCGCCATCTGCTTGCCGGGCATCGCATCCAACGTAAATCGGGCAGCGACTTCGGCAATTCGGCCGGAACCTTTCGTAATAACGATAAAATTAACGATGACGAGGATGGCAAAGACAATAATGCCGATGACAAAATTCCCGCCCATGATAAAGCCGCCGAACGCTTCAATGACCTTGCCGGCCGCGTCGGTACCGGTATGGCCGTCGGCGAGGATCAATCGGGTTGACGCCAAATTAAGCGCCAACCGGATCATCGTGGCGATCAGCAGAACCGTCGGAAAGGCATTAAATTCGACGGGTTTATTGATAAAAATCACCGTCATCAGGATCAAGACCGAGAAGGTGATGGAAAATGCAAGGCTGGCGTCCAGCATCCAACGGGGCATCGGAAGGATGAGGATAACCAGGATCGCCACAACGCCAAAGGCCAGGGCGATATCTCCGCGCCCCATGATTTTTTGCATCCAGCCGGTGAGCGTATTCCCAAAGTCGCCTAGGACAGCGTCCATACTGGGTGCCGGTGTTGCCTCCGAGGTCTCCGTTGCCTCCTGGAGCGCCGGATGCAGGGCGACGGCTCCCGGTTCCAGATCATTTGCCGGTAGATCGGGCGGGGAGCCTCCAAAGATGTCAGCGGACGGCAGGTTATCAGCCATGCTCGTCCCCGCTTAAATGATGCGCGCGTTTCTCAACCACCGGCGCGCCCCTGATCCGTATATTGGTGAAGTTTGTTTCGAAGCGTCCGGATTGAGATGCCGAGAATCGTCGCCGAATGGGTTCGATTGCCGAGACAATGATCGAGCGTATCGATGATGAGATCACGTTCGACCTCCGCGACGGTCATTCCAACCATGCTGGAAGGCGCAATTCCGCTGCCTGTTGGCGAGGCCCCTGTACTTGCCGTCGCGCCGCTTCCGCTATGTCCGCCATTCAGTTGCACGGCTTCCAGGGTCAATTTGCCGTTTGCGGCCAGCAGAACACCGCGGTGGATCGTGTTCTCCAATTCTCTGACGTTTCCCGGCCAGTCATGAGCTTTAAGCGCCTCCATGGCGTCCGGAGCGACAACAACGGTGTCGAGCCCGTTGGCCTCGACATATTTGTCCACGAAGTATTGTGTCAGGGGTTCAATATCGCCGGGCCGATCACGCAAGGACGGGAGCTGGACCGTGACGACATTTATCCGGAAATATAGATCTTCCCGAAAATTGCCTTTGGCGACTTCCTGCTGCATGTCCCGGTTGCTGGTCGCGATCACCCGGACATCCACTTTGATCGGCTTCTTGCCGCCGATCCGGTCGATCTCCCGCTCCTGGATCGCCCGCAACAGCTTCGCCTGCAGCCGCGGGTCCATCTCACTGATTTCATCGAGTAATAGGGTGCCGCCATGGGCCTCTTCAAATTTACCGATGCGGCGGGAAACGGCCCCGGTGAACGCACCTTTCTCATAGCCAAACAGCTCTGACTCCAGGAGGTTTTCCGGGATCGCCGCACAGTTGACGGCGACGAACGGCGCTTTAGACCGGGCGCTATGCCGGTGGATATAATGGGCAATCAATTCCTTACCCGTGCCTGATCCCCCGATCACCATGATGCTGGCAACGCTGACGGCGACTTTCTTGGCAAGCTCCAATACGGCGGTCATTTTGGGGTCCGCATGGATAATCGCGTGGCTGTCTTCGGTGACGGCCTCAAGCACGGCGGCAATCATTTCCTCGTCCGGCGGAAGCGTAATATACTCCTGCGCACCCGCCTTAATGGCCCGGACCGCTGCTTTGGCGTCATTTCCAATACCACAGGCGACAACCGGAACATTAATCCGTTCCGTCGCCAGGCTGCAGACGAGCGTGCCGATATCGTCGTTGCAATCGATCATGATGATATCGGCGCCGCCGCCGTTCCTGAGGACGGCTTCGATATCATCGGCGTGGGCAACCTTCGCGCCTCGGGCAATCGCGATCTGACTCGCAGCGCCGATCTGGCCGTTAAGTGCGCCAATTATCATTAACCGCATTGGCTTGTGGGCTCCCTAGTTCTCTCTAGTCAAAGAATTGGATGCGTTGAGACGGCGGCATGATGCTGTTCAGCAGCATCTCCAACCGTCGTGGATTTTCCTGTCGTCCAATTGATGCGGCACCCATCAGATAGACGGTATTAACCATTTCTTCCTGCCTTGAATTGCGTTCCAGCTTCGAGGCAAGCGGCATGAAGACCATATTGGCGAGCACGGCGCCGTAGAAGGTCGTGAGCAGGGCAACCGCCATGCTGGGACCGATGAGGGTCGGGTCATCCAGGTTACCCAGCATTTGTACGAGACCAATGAGCGTTCCAATCAACCCCATCGCCGGTGAAAATTCCGCGGCCTTACGGAGGACGCTCGCGCTTCTTTCGTGGCGTTGTACCGTGGCCTCGAGGTCGCGGCGCATGATGCCTTCGACCTCTTCTCCGGTTGTGCCATCGACGACCATGGCGACGCCTTTATGGAGGAACGGCTCGTCATGGATTTCATCGAGGCTGTCTTGCAAAGCCAGTACGCCATGCCGTCGCGCCACCTGTGAGAGCTGCAACACCTGAACTGCCGCATCGACCGCTTCCCGTTTGCTGTAGAAGATGGTTTTCATGATGACGATCGACGTTCTGCCCATTTCCCGGAAGGAAAAGCAGATCGTGGTAACCGCTAACGTACCGCCGATAACGATCAGTATCGATCGAAGATCGATGAAGGATGACGGGGAGCCACCAAGAATGATGGCGGTGGCAATCAAACCGAACCCCGCAAGAAGGCCGCCGATTGTCGCAAAATCGAACGAGGAGCGATGCGCGGCAACTTCCATATCGTCGTCGTAATCGGCCATCGTCGAGGTCCTAGGTTCGGTCGGTCTTGATTATTTCCGTCATCGTCACGCCGAGACGGTCTTCGAGGACGACGACTTCGCCGCGGGCGACGAGCCGGTTGTTGACGTAAATATCGATTGCCTCACCGACTTTGCGGTCCAGTTCGACAACCGCGCCACGCCCAAGTTTTAAGAGCTGGCTTACCTCCATCGTCGATTTCCCCAGGACCGCCGAGACGCGAACCGGAATATCGTAAACCGCTTCCAAATCTTGCGCGCTGCGGGGAATGTCGGGTACACCCGAATCCATGCTCTCCGCGGGAACTTGCTGAGCCATTAAGTCGTCGCCGGAGTCATCCAGTTCCGATAATTCCAAGTTTTGGTCAGACATTATGGTTTCCTATTTTCAAACCGACTTCGGATCGGTTGGCTTATCTTGGCCATTTCCGTCCTCATCATTCTCATTTTGCTCGGCGGGAGCATCCTCCACCGGGC
>JAQCKY010000212.1 GCA_027592155.1 Pseudomonadota bacterium | reverse complement strand
CGTTTGCCTATGCCGTGATTGCGGGCGCGACGATTCCGACACAGCGTGCGTTTCTGATGATTGCCCTCGCTTTGACCGCGATCATCCTGGACCGGCAAGGCATATCGATGCGCCTGGTCGCCTGGGCTGCGACGATAATATTGGTCCTCGAGCCGGAGAGCCTGATCAGCGCCAGTTTCCAAATGTCCTTTGCGGCGGTGGTCGCGCTCATCGCCGCTTATGAGACCTTTCGGTTACGCCGCCGTCCAGCCGCAGAAAGCAATCATCCCGTGCTTGGAAGGCTAATGCTGTATTTTGCGGGCGTGGCGCTCACCACGATAATTGCCAGTTCGGCAACGGCAGCCTACGCGATGTTTCACTTCAATCGCTTCGCGGTCTTCGCATTGATCGCCAATCTTGTGGCCGTACCGGTTACAGCGCTTTGGGTCATGCCTTTGGCGATGCTGTCTTTTGCGCTCATGCCATTGGGGTTGGAATCCTTGCTCCTGGTACCACAAGGCTGGGGGATATCGATCATTATCTGGATCGCCAAGACGGTCGGGGAATTGTCGGGCTCGGTTGTTACCGTCCCGGCAGCTGGAACTTGGGTTCTCGCTGCGGTCACACTCGGTGGGTTATGGATTTGCCTCTGGCGGGGCCGATGGCGGTTGGCCGGCGCAGTACCGCTGGCAATCGGTTTGCTCGGGTTTTGGACGGCGGTTCCCCCGGATGTCCTGATCGATAGCAGCGGCCGTTTGTTTGCCGTACGCGCTATGGATGGAACCTACCGACTGTCGACGCGGCGGGCGGCGAAATTCAGCGGAGAAATTTGGTTGAGGCGGGTTGGCGCGGATCCACAAGACCTCCAGACCTGGCCCACGCAAGCATCAGATCCCGATACCTTCCTCAACTGCGATGACCTCGGCTGTATATACCGAACCCGAGGAAAAAAGGTCGCCCTCGTGAAAGCGCCCCTGGCCCTAATCGATGACTGCCGACGCGCGGATATCGTAATCAGTGCAGTTCCGGTGCGGACGGGGTGCCCGTCGGCGGAACTGGTCGTTGACCGGTTTGACCTTAAACGTCATGGCGCTCATGCCGTGTGGATCGGTAAATCCGAAACTCGGGTGGAAAGCGTGAATGAACTAAGAGGGGAGAGACCATGGGTCGTGAACCCTAAATGAATGGCGCCGCTTAATATTTGCGCATCAAGCCGACGAGCCGGCCTTGAACTTCGACCCGGTCGGGGCCGAAAATCCGCGTCTCGTAGGCGGTATTGGCAGGCTCCAGTGCGATTGAGTCACCGCGTTTGCGCAAACGTTTCAGGGTGACCTCTTCGCGGTCGACCAAGGCGACTACAATATCACCGGAATCCGCGGTGTCCGAGCGGGAGATGATGACCGTATCTCCGTCATTAATGCCGGCATCGATCATCGAATCGCCTTCCACCTCAAGGGCATAATGCTCACCTCGGCCAAGCATGTCCGGCGGAACTTTGATCTGGCGGGAGTTATCGCGCAAGGCTTCGATCGGCGTGCCTGCGGCAATCTTGCCCAGGAGCGGCAGCTCCATCAGGCTAGACCGGGCGTCTGAATCGGCCACCGGCTCAGCCGCCGTGAGTTTGAAATCGCCCTCAATGACCTTCGGATCAAAACCTTTTTTGCCGGCAGGAACCAAGCCCTTGACCTCTTCGCGGAGATTCTCAGGCATCTTTAAGACTTCGAGCGCCCGGGCTTTGTGGGGCAATCGTCGGATAAATCCGCGCTCTTCTAATCCTGTGATGAGGCGGTGAATACCGGATTTCGATTTGAGATTAAGGGCATCCTTCATTTCGTCATAAGATGGCGGGACGCCAGTGGATTTGAGGACCTTATCGATGCAGACCAAAAGTTCGTACTGTTTTCGGGTCAGCATATGGTCCCTCCTGTTGCGTTAACGGTCCAAAATCCAGTGGGATCAGAGAAAATAGTCAGGAAATCAGGGTTTCGGCCGCAAAAAATAAAAAACACTATATATAGAACAAAGGTAAAACGTCTGTTTTTGTTCTAGTTTAGTTCTATTTTGCGGTCAATAGGGAAAGTGCCCAAAAAACGTGATTTTTTTTGTTTGATGCCGGAATGCCATCAGATTCCGACGGTACTCCATTCAAGGCGGATGATTTCAATCCGATCGCCGGCTTTAGCTGGGGCAGCATTCGGGGGTCGGATCGCGAGACAGTCGGCCGCGGCAAACAGGGCCAACATCGAACTGTCCTGTCGCTCAAAAGGCGTCACCGTGAGGTCGCCGCTATCGCCAATCGTCAGTTTGGAGCGCAAATAGTCCTGTCGGTGATCATTGGCGTCGAGGTCGCGCCCCAACACCGCCGCTTCCGGCGGGCGGTGTCCTCTGTTCAGGCCCAGCATGACTTCGATGGCAGGGCGTAAAAACAGGACCGAGGTCACGCCCGCCGATACCGGATTGCCGGGCAATCCGAGCATGGGGCAACCATGGATGCGACCGAAGATCAGCGGTTTTCCGGGGCGCATTGCGACGGTGCTGAAGGTGATGTCGAGGCCTTCCTCGCCGAGCACCGTTTTGACCAAATCATAGTCGCCCACCGATGCGCCGCCGATGGTCACCAGCATGTCCGCACTTTTGACGCCTTCAAGAAAGCTCTTCAAGGATTCCGCCGTATCGCCGGCGATGCCGAGATTGATCGGCTCACCCCCCATCGCCGTGACTAGGGCCCCGAGGCCGAGACTGTTGGAGCTGATGATCTGATTGCGGCCAAGCGGCTCGCCGGGCATGACCAACTCGTTTCCGGTCGATAAGATCGCAATGCGGGGTTTACGAACGACTCGAAGCCAGGGGATGTTCATCGCAGAGGCGAGGCTGATATCTCGGGCCGAGACCAGCCGGCCTGCCGGAAGCAAGACATCGCCGACCTTGAAGTCGAGCCCGGCTGGGCGAATATAACGCCCGGCGGCCACAGTCTTTTTGACGGTAATTCGAGTGCCGTCGCTTTCGGTGTCCTCTTGGATGACAATGGCGTCGGCGCCGGGCGGTACCGGTGCGCCGGTAAAAATTCTGGCGGCCTGTCCGGAGCCCACCGTGCCGTCAAATCCGTCACCGGCGGCAGACTCGCCGATCTGCTCAAGATCAACCGGCGTCTTGGCGACGTCCTCGGCCCGAACGGCATAACCGTCCATCGCGGACACGTCAGCGGGCGGCTGTGTGAGGCGCGAGGCAACATCCTCGGCGAGCACCCGTCCATGTGCCGCCGCGACGCTGACCTGTTCGGATCCCAGAGGGGCCACGCCGGCGAGCACTTTGCCCAAGGCATCGGCGACGGGGAGCATGCTCACTACGCCGTCTCCTCGCGGAAGGTTCCTGATTTGCCGCCGTCCTTATAGGTCAGGCGGATTTCAGAAATTCGCATGCCGCGATCCGCAGCCTTGCACATATCATAAACCGTGAGGGCGGCGACCGATACCGCGGTCAGGGCTTCCATCTCAACGCCAGTACGACCTTTTAATTTGCAGGTCGCGATTATATCAATAGCGTTTCGGTCGTTGTCACATGTCAGCACGACATCGATCCCGGTCAGCGAAAGGGGATGACATAGCGGGATGAGGTCGGGTGTTTTTTTTGCCGCCATGATACCGGCGAGGCGGGCGACGGAGAGAACATCGCCTTTTTTGACATTGCCGGCCTCGATCAAGTCCATGGTTTCCGGCGCGACATAGACGGAGCCCTTGGCGGTGGCGATCCGCTCGGTCATGTCCTTGTCCGACACGTCGACCATCGTTGCGTTGCCGTCGCCGTCGATGTGGGTAAGCTTTGCCATCGGTTCAGGCCGTCGCGGCTTGGCGGGGAAAACCGCCGGCCAGCAAATTCCGCGTTGCTTCCGCAACATCGGCTTGCCGCATCAGGGATTCACCGATCAAAAAGCTGCGAACGCCGCAAGCCGCCATGCGGGCGAGATCATCGGGACCGGAAAGGCCGCTTTCGCTCACCACCAAAATACCGTCGGGTATTTGCGGCGCCAGCCTCTCGGTCATTCCCAGATCGACATTGAATGTCTTGAGGTCTCGATTGTTGATGCCGACCATCTCAGGGTTCAGTGCCAGAGCGCGGTCAAGTTCTGCCTCGCTGTGGACCTCTGCCAGCACATCCAGGTTCCAAGCCCTTGCTGCCTCCCGCAACTCCGCTGCCAACCTGTCCTCCAGTGCGGCCATGATCAGTAACACACAATCGGCGCCGAGCATCTTGCTTTCCGGTATCTGGTAAGGGTCGACCATGAAATCTTTGCGGATCGCGGGCAGGGCGCAAGCATCCCGCGCCTGGCCGAGAAACCTATCGGCACCTTGGAAATAAGGCTCGTCGGTCAAGACGGATAGGCAAGAAGCGCCGCCTTGCTCATAGGCGCGCGCCAATGTTGCCGGGTCGAAATCTTCGCGGATCAGGCCTTTTGACGGGGATGCCTTTTTGATTTCGGCGATCAATCCGTAGCCACCGGCAGCGTGCGCCGCACGCAAACCGGCGGCAAAACCCCGGACCGGTGCGACCGTTTTGGCGCGTGCTTCCACCTCGGCTAAGGGCAAGGCGATCATTTTGGGCGCAAGGTCGGCCAGCGTGCGGGCGCAGATCTCGGTCAGAATATCGGTCATGAGGCCGAACCGTTTCCGGAATTGGTGATTTCAATCAATTTATCGAGAACCGTTTTGGCTTTGCCGCTGTCGATTGCCTCGGCGGCGATCTCTGCACCGGCCCTGATGTCATCTACCGTTCCCGCAACAACCAGCGCGGCCGCCGCGTTATAAACAACAACATCGCGGTAGGGGCTCGGATTTCCATCCAGAAAATCCCGGACAGCCGCAGCGTTATAGGCACCGTCGCCGCCCTTGAGGTCTTCCGGTTTAGCGGTCGGCAGTCCTGCTTCTTCAGGGGAGATTTCAAAGCTGCGGACCTTGCCGTCCTTCAGTTCGGCGACATACGACACGCCGGTGGTGGTTAATTCGTCCGATCCGTCCGAGCCATGCATGACCCAGGCGCGCTCGGTACCCAGGTTGCCGAGGGTCTCGGCGATCGGTTCCACCCATTCGCGGGCGAAGACACCGGTCAATTGGCGTTTAACACCCGCCGGATTACAGATCGGGCCGAGAAGATTAAAAATTGTCCGTGTCGCCAGTTCGACCCGAGGACCGCCGACATGAGCCCAGGCGCTATGGTGGCGGGGCGCCATGAGGAAGCCCAACCCGGCTTCCCAGATCGCCCGTTTGACCAAAGCAAAATCGGCCTCGTTATTCATTCCCAGCGCCGTGAGCACATCGGCGGCGCCGGAACGGGACGACAGTGCGCGGTTGCCGTGTTTGGCGACGGGGATACCACAACCGGCGACGACCAAGGCCGCGCCGGTG
>JAQCKY010000211.1 GCA_027592155.1 Pseudomonadota bacterium | reverse complement strand
AATCGCGGGAAGTTCGTCGGTGTATTTTTTGTACTCTTCGGGGTTTTTGATGATCGAGCGCGCAATCCAATAACCGGCCATGTTTTTTCTCCTTTGTTCTCGGGTGCTTATTTGCTTTCCGGAATCGGAAGCGGTTGATCGTTTTCGGGGATGTTCCAGCCGCTTTTGACGGCGGGACGCGCGGCGACTTCCAGGTACCAGCGCAGAACGTTCGGGAAATCATGGAGGTCGACTTCCTGCCAGTCCCAGCGTCCGACCCATGGGAAATGCGCGATATCGACAATCGAGTAGTCGTCACCCAGGAAATACTGGTTGTCGGCGAGGCGCTTGTCCATGACGCCATAGATGCGCTGGGCCTCTTTGTCATAGCGCTCCGTCGCTTCCTTGTTTTCGCCTTTGCCGTAGCGGCGGAAGGTATGAACCTGGCCGAGCATCGGGCCGACGCTGGCCATCTGGAACATCAGCCATTCCATCATTTTCCAACGGCCGAGTTCGTCCTTCGGCGCCAGCATGTCGGCTTTTTCCGCGAGATAAAGCAGGATCGCACCGGATTCCATCAACGACAGGCCGTTGTCCGTGTCGACGATGGCCGGGATCTTGTTGTTGGGGCTGATCGCCAGGAATTCCGGGCTGTGCTGCTCGTCCTTGCTGAAATCGATCTTGTGCACTTCGTAAGGCAAGCCGGTTTCCTCGAGCATGATCGAGATTTTGCGGCCGTTCGGCGTGAAGAGGGTGTGAAGTTCAATCATTGTGGGTTCGTACTCCTCGTTGGATTTATGCTTGCGGCAATCAGCCGATAACGGCGGTTGCCTCGATTTCAATAAGCCAGTCGGGAACGACCAGGCGGGAAACCTCGACGGTGGTCGAGGCGGGTTTGGTGTCGCCGAAAAACTCGATCACATGTTTGGCACCTTCGGCGATATAGCGGTCGACGTCCGGCGTGAAGGCTTGGATGCGATAGACATCGGCCCGCGTCGCGCCGCCGGCTTTGAGGGAAATATCGATATTTTTCAGGATCTGCTGAACCTGGGCCGACATGTCGTCCTTGCCGACCATGGTGTTGTTCTCGTCCCACGCCACGGTGCCCGCGACATGAACGATCTTATTGCCGGTCGCGACGGTCACTTGCGAATAGATGCCCCGGTTGGGCTTATACATCCCGTCCGGGTCGATGCGCCGAATGGTCATGAGTTTCTCCCTAGCCAGTCTGGCCCCTAATTTGTCTGGCTTTTATACCAGTCCATGATTTCCTCACCCTTCCAGATCGCCACGTCGTCATGGGATCGGATATGGGCAAACAGTTCTTCGACATAGCAAATGCGGTGCGGCACGCCGGAGATATAGGTGTGTAGGCTAATCGCCATCACCCGGGTGATATCGGCACTTTCCTGATAGAGCCGGTCGAACTGATCCTTGCCCCGTTGCAGGAATTCAGACGCCGAATGATGCTGCAGCGCCATCATCGTGATGTCGTTGGTCTCCACCGTGTAGGGGACTGAGATCACCGGCCCGGATTTGGATTGCAGGACCACGGGCTGGTCGTCCAGCACCCAATCGGCGACATATTCGATTCCGGCCTCGGCCAGCAGATCGAGGGTGTCGAGATTTTCCGTCAGCCCCGGGCTTTCCCAGCCCCGCGGCGGCTTGCCGGTGAAAGATTTGATGGCGTCGACCGTCTGGCCGATGGCTTCCGCTTGATTTTCGAGCCGGTGCATCGGGCCTTGAACGAAGCCATGCCCCATGAATTCCCAATCGTCTTCCAGCGCGGCTTCGGCAATGGGTTTGTAGCTCTCCAAGATCACGCCGTTCATCGCAAATGTGGCTTTGGCTTCGATCTTCTTGAGGGCGTCGCGGATACGCCAAAAGCCGACCCGGTTACCATATTCATGCCAGGCCCAGTTGGGCAGATCGGGCAAAAGGGGATCGCCCATCGGCGGCGACAGCACGACGCGGGGCATGGCCTTGGCCGAATCCCATTCCTCGACATTGACGATCACCCACACCGCCATGCGCTTACCGTCGGGCAGGGTCAGGGGCGGGCGGTCGACGATCGGCGAATAGGGGAGGCGGTCCTTCATTTTATCCATGATCGGTTCCTTAGCTGGACCGCTTGAGGCCGGCCATGTCTTCCAGCACGGCGCACACCGCGGCGGTATCTTTCTCGGCCAGGCCGTCCGCCAACGCTTTCAGATAGATATCGACCCCGGCGTCGAACATCGGCGTCGGGCTGCCGATTTCCTTGGCGAAGTCGCCGATGACATCCATATCCTTCTGCCAGACACTCATTTTCATCGTCACCGCGTCATAGTTGTTCTTGACCATCATCGGGCCGCGCAGCTCGAAGATACGGGAGTTTCCCGCGCCGTCCCGGATGACGTCATAGATCGTTTGCGGATCCAGCCCGGCCTTCATGCCCAAGACCATCGCCTCGGCGGTCGCCACATTGTGGATATGGACCAGATGGTTGGCGACAAATTTCATTTTGCTGCCGTTCCCGAATTCGCCGACATAATGCTGGGAGCGGGAAAAGCCCTCGATCACCGGAACAACGGTTTTGTAGGCGTCTTCGTCGCCGGAGATATAGACCGAGATATCCTTGGCGGCGGCTTGCGATCCGGTGCCGCTGATCGGGCAGTCGAGGACGGTGCCGCCGGCCGCGGCAATCGCATCCCGTCCGGCTATTTTATCGGCGATGGTCAGGGTCGAACATTCCAACACGATGAGCTTTTCATTGCCCGCCGCGGCCAGCCCGTCATCGCCGGAAAAGACGCCGTGAAACGCCGCGACGCTGGGCAGCGATGTCAGGACAATGTCGGCCTCTTCGGCGACCTCCTGTGGCGAGCCCACAACTTTTCCGCCCTTGGTTTCAAACTGCGCCAGCTTATCGGCCAGGACATCGAACCCGACGACGGAAAAGCCGGATTTCAACAAATGCGTGGAAAACGCCGACCCCATAATGCCGAGGCCGACAACTCCGACGGTGTTTGTAGCGCTCATAAATCTCTCCCGGGTGCGCGATCGATCTGGCGGAAAATTAAGTCCCCCCGCCGGTCTGTTTTATGTGTCTCTTACAGAAGACTTATAGCCATTCTTACCGGGAGGTAAAGGTGCTGACCAAACGGTAACCGGGACTGGAACCGCTGCCCCGTTTACGGCATGGTTCCGCCCAGAACCAAACCCAACCAATAACCCATAATAGGATTTTAACCATGGCGCGGCGCATCGTAGACATCTCCATGCATCTGGAAAACGACGTGGTCTCGGACCCACCCGGTTATGAGCCCAAGATCGAATATTTCACCCATGAGGATACGGCGTCGGATGTCGCAAAATTCTTCCCAGGGCTCAAGGAAAGCGACCTGCCCGACGGCGAGGGCTGGGCGATCGAATGGATCCGCTTGATGACCCATAACGGCACTCATTTGGATGCGCCCTATCATTTCCATTCGACCATGAACAAGGGCGAGCGCGCGATCACCATCGACGAGGTGCCGCTGGACTGGTGCTTCAACCCCGGCGTGAAGCTGGATTTCAGCGGCTTCGAGGACGGCTATTTGGTCCAGCCCGACGATGTCGAGGCCGAGCTAAAGCGCATCGGCCACGAACTGCAGCCGATGGAGATCGTGGTGGTCAACACCGGTGCCGGCGCGGCTTACGGCACCGACCATTATGTCTCATCGGGCTGCGGCATGGGCCGGGAAGCCACATTGTATCTGCTGGAGCGCGGCGTCCGCGTTACTGGCACCGACGCCTGGAGCTGGGATGCCCCCTTTGTGCACACCAAGGATAAATATGCCGACAGCGGCGATGCCTCTCTCATCTGGGAAGGTCACAAGGCGGGCCGCGAGATCGGCTATTGCCATCTGGAAAAACTCCACCACCTGGACGAGCTCCCCGGCGACGGTTTCATGATCTCCTGCTTCCCCGTCAAAATCCGCGGCGCCTCCGCCGGTTGGACCCGCGCGGTGGCGATCTTCGACGATTGAGGATGGCAACCGCGGACGAAAAATTCCATATCCGGATGGCCGAAGCGGCCGATCTGGCGGCCGTCCAGGCCATCCACCGGGCGGCGTTCGGGTCGGACATCGAGCCCGATCTGGTGGCGGAAATCCTCGCCGATCCAACGGCCCGGCCGGTATTGTCCCTGCTTGCCGCCTCTGACGCGCAACCCGTCGGGCATATCCTGTTTTCGGCGGTGCATCTGCGGGAGCTGGAAGGCGGTTGTGTGATGGCCATTCTGGCCCCTCTCGCCGTGCGGCCCGAATTTCAGCGGCGGGGGGTCGGCGGAATGCTGATCGAGGCCGGGTTGCAGCATCTCTCCGACATCGGCGTCGATCTGGTTTTTGTGTTGGGCGATCCCAAATATTATGGGCGCCACACCCGATCCCCGCGGAATATGCAGACGCCTGGATGGTTCAGGCCCTCAAGCCTGATGTTTTGGGCCCGGTTCAGGGAACGATCGTTTGCTGCGACGTGTTGAATCAGCCGGAACTTTGGCTGGTATAATTCGAACGGCGACGTCTTTTCGCTTACGCCACTTCGCTTTCCAGGAAATAGAGCTGCATCGGGCCGAAGCCTTTGACGTCGACTTTTTCGCGCTCGGTGAAAACGAAATCGTCGCGGATCGATTCGCGGGTATTTTCGTTGAGCGTGATGCGCATGGGCTCGGAGAGGGTTTCCATGCGGGCGGCGAGATTCACGCCGGGGCCGAACAGGTCATAGACATATTTCTGGATGCCGACCAGGGAGCCGATGACGGGGCCGCTATTGATGCCGATGCGGGCGCGCCATTGCTCGGAATGGGCACCGTTGCGCTTTTCCAGATAGCGCCGCATACGCAGCGCGACCTTGGCGACATTTTTGGCATGATCGGTGGATGCCTCGGGAATGCCCGATACCGCCATATAGGAATCGCCCATGGTGCGGATGCGCTCGCAGCCGAACATTTCCACGATCCGGTCGAAGGCGGAAAAGATGTCGTTGAGCTCCGAGACCAGTGAACTTGGATCTTGTGAAATCGCCATATCGGTGAAGCGCACGAAATCGAGCATCAAGATTGAGGCGTTATCGAAGCGCTGCGGCGTCGTGGTGCCGTAGTCTTTCAGTTCCTCATAGACCTGCTTGGGCATGACGTTGAGCAGGAGCCGCTCGACCCGCTCTTTTTCTTTTTGCAGATCCTTGGCGTTCTTCTCGGCGAGTTGGGAATAGGAATCCAGCATGTATTGGGACTCACGCTCCTTGGAGATGTTCTGGCATTCGACGATATAGAGCCCGGCGCCGTCATCGGCGTTGATGGTGTCGACCGAGATGCGGAGCGGGACGGCGCGGCCATTGATCTCGGTTTCGACCTCCTAGGAAAATATGCCGCGTTCTTCCATGCC
>JAQCKY010000210.1 GCA_027592155.1 Pseudomonadota bacterium | reverse complement strand
AGACCACGAACTTACAGCGGGCGCCGTTGCCGATGATCCGCCCCGCCGTCGGCGTTGGAAAATGCGCCGCCAGGATCACCGTATCGGTGTCGGCATGACGCTCGACGAAGCTTTTCCGGGTCGCCCGCGATTTTTCCGCGTCCATACAAAACCGGCTGTTCCATTCGGGATAAGCGACTTGAATTGGATGATGGATCGCATCGCCGGAAACCACCGCGCGCCTACCGCCGCCCTGCAGATTAAAACAACAATGGCCCGGCGAGTGCCCGGGTGTCGGCTCCAGGGTAAAGGCGTCATCGATGGCAAAATCATTGCCGACCACCTCGACCAGCCCCGCCTCGATCACCGGCAAGACGGAGTCCTCATAGGCGCCGTCCGCCGAGCCGGGTCCCTCTACCCCGTCGTCGCCATGCTCCCAATGGCTGTACTCTTCTTTATGGATGACATATTTAGCATTGGGAAATGTCGGCACCCATCGGCCGTTCTCAAGCCGCGTGTTCCAGCCCACATGATCGGCATGCAGATGGGTACAAAGCACATAATCGATCTCTTCGGGGTGCACGCCGAGCCCGGTCAGCTGCGCCATCCAGCCGGATTTCATGCCGTCCCAGGCCGGTGTCGAGGGCCGTGATTTATCATTGCCGACACAGGTATCGACCAGAACCGTATGATGAGAGGTCCGCACGACGAAGCTCTGGATCGCCCGGATATAGGTCTTGGCCTCATCGTCCCAAAAGTGGGGCATCAGCCAATCCCGCACGCCTTCGAATCCCTCAATGGTGGCATCGGGGAAAAACTCGTTTGGCGCATAGCCGAGCCCCTCCGTCTCCACCACCCGATCGATCCGGATGTCGCCTAATTGGATTTGCTTCATTGGAGCCCTTAATTAGTTTGGCGTTCAAGCGCATCGATGACCTTAGCGCTGTCACTCACCCAGCCGAATACATTTTCGAAATTCCATAGCACCGACTCGCGGTTGAAGTCGGGCCCGGAATGGTTCATCGCGTCCTCGATCAACACCGGCCAATACTCCCCAAAGAACGCGTCCTGCGCCGTGCTTTGAACGCAGACATTGGTGGCAACGCCGGTAAAGAAGATATGGCGAATATCCTCACCGCGGAGGATCTGGTCGAGATTGGTTCCGGCAAATCCGCTATAGCGGCTTTTGCGGACAATAATATCGCCGTCTTGGGGTGTGAGTTCATCCACGATTTGCCAGTCCCATGTATCTTCGATCAACAGTGTCCCGGTGAGCTCCGGGCGGTCCCGCATCATGATCATGCCCAGCTCTTTGTGATAATTGGGTGACGTCGGCCCGCCTGCATCCCCGAGGTCCGGCGCATAGGTCATTTGCAAATAGATCACTTTGAGCCCGGCTTTGCGCGCGCTATCGAGCAAGCGGCGATTGGCCTCTACCACCGGCGGCGCCCCTGAAATATCGAACCCGGCCAAATCGAACATTCCGCCTTTGGAAACAAAGGCGTTCTGCATGTCGACGACGATCATCGCCGTTCTTTCAACATCGATATCGACCTGATCGGGTTTCGCGGTCAGCATCACCATGGCGCCTCTCCTTCCCGGATACTTTCGGTGATCGAATTTCCATAGTCAATTCGGGTAGACCGGACACCGGGCAATGGGATAGTTTGGTCACCGTCGGCTTGCCAATAATTGCGGAGCCACCAGTACAGTGACATCAATGAAATTGCGCCTCGATACCACCCGGTACATTCGAATTCTTGGGCTTCCCGTGATCGCTTTGCTTGCCGTGGCGGCCTGTGACCGCGCCGTCGGTATAGCGCCGTCTACCTCTAGACCGGCAGCGAACGCGGATCAGCAAGGCGGCGCGGTCAGCTTCTCGCAGTTTGCCGATATCCCGATCCCGACAGGCTCGAAGATGAACTTGGACCGCACCTTGGTTTTGGGCCCGCAGGATACCTGGATCGGGCGTCTGGCGCTCGACACCTCCCACAAGACGACGGATATGTTCAGCTTCTTCAAACAAAAGGCGCCGGAATTCGGCTGGCAGGAGGTGACCTCCGTCCGTTCCGCAGTCAGTGTTCTGACCTATACCCGCGAAAACCGGGTCATGACGATCCAAATCCAGGGCAAGACCATAACCGGCTCCGAGGTGGATATCACCGTCTCTCCCCGAGGTGGATTAGCCCCGGTATCGGCAACGCCACCGGTCACCGCGCCGCCCGTCAGGCCACCGGTAACCGTGCGATAAAATTCGGTAGCCGCCAAATAAAACTCAGATAAAACTCAGACAAAGAATGAGGATAATTCCGTGAAAGAAGCAGTGATCATCGATGGCGTCCGCACGCCGATTGGAAAGTTCGGCGGCGGATTGTCGTCCGTCCGGCCCGACGACCTGTTGGCCGAAGCCTACCGCGCCCTGATCGAGAGAACCGGCATCGATCCGGCTCTATTAGACGACGTCTATGCCGGCTGCGGCAACCAGGGCGGCGAGGATAACCGTGACGTCGCGCGCATGTCTCTTCTCTTGGCCGGGCTACCGCCCGAGGTCCCCGGTGTCACCGTCAACCGCAACTGTGCCTCTGCGCTCGAAGCGCTCAACCAGGCCGCAAAATCCGTCGTCGCCGATGAGGGGGACCTCTATATCGGTAGTGGCGTGGAAAGCATGAGCCGCGCCCCCTGGGCGATGATGAAGCCGGACCGTGTGCCGACAACCGCGGCGCCGAAAATGTGGGACACAACCGTCGGCTGGCGCTTCAACAATCCCAAAATGGATGAAATGTACCCGATCGTCAGCCTCGGTGAAGGGGCGGAGATCATCGCCGAAGAAATGCAGATCAGCCGCGAGCAGCAAGACGAGTTTTCCATCGAGAGCCACCGCCGCGCGATCGACGCGATCAATGCGGGCCGCTTTGCCGATGAGATCGTACCCATCAACGTGCCCCAGCGACGGGGAGAGCCCGTCGTTATCGATACCGATGAGCACCCCCGCTACACCAAGTCCAATGGCAGCTACGAACTGGCCATCACAACGGATGATCTCGCTAGATTGCCGGCAGCCTTCAAAAAAGGCGGCACGGTCACCGCCGGAAATTCCAGCGGCATCAATGACGGCGCCGCGGCGCTTTTGGTCACCAGCCGGGAAAAAGCCGCCGACCTCGGCCTCCAGCCGCTGTTGCGCTGGGTCGGCTCTGCATCGGCGGGAACCGATCCCAGCCATTTCGGCTACGGTCCGGTCCCGGCGACGGAAAAGCTTCTCAAACGCACCGGTCTCAAAATTGAAGACATCGGATTGGTCGAACTGAACGAAGCTTTTGCCGCCCAGGCCCTGGGCTGCATGACCAAACTCGGCCTCAAACACGACATCACCAACGTCAATGGTGGCGGCATTGCACTGGGCCACCCGACCGGCTGCTCCGGTGCCCGTATCATGGTCACGCTGATGCATGAAATGAAACGCCGCGCCGCCGATATGCCCCGGCCCTTTTATGGTTTGGCGACACTCTGCGTCGGTGTCGGTATGGGCGTCTCCACGATCGTCGAGTGGATCGGGGACTGAATAGATAATGGACCGTCCTCTATCCGGAGTCCGCGTCGTCGGGCTCGAGCAATATATGGCTGGCCCCTATTGCACGATGCTGCTGGCCGATGCCGGAGCCGAAGTCATCAAGATCGAGCGTCCCGGCCGGGGCGATCCACGCCGCGCCATGCCGCCCTTTGTTGAAAAAAACGGCGCCAAAAAAGCGGTCGGCTATATGGGTTATAACCGCAATAAGAAAAGTCTCGCGCTTGATCTGCAAAAACCCGAGGGCCAGGAAGTCTTGCGCGATCTTATTCTAAAGTCGGATGTCGTCGTCGATAATCTTCGCCCCGGCGCGATGGATAAGCTGGGTCTGAGCCATGCGCTCCTCAAAGGCGACAACCCGCGGCTGATCTGGGCCATGATATCCGGCTTTGGCCGGCTGGAAGGCTACCGGGGGCCTTACAGCGACCGGCCCGCGTTCGACATTGTCGCCGAAGCGATGAGCGGGATCATGCATTTGGTCGGGTTCAAGGACAAACCGCCGTCCTGGACCATCTACGGCATGGCCGACATTTATACCGGCATGACGACGATGATGGGAATCATGCAAGCGCTGTATATGCGGGAGCGTACCGGCGAAGGCCAGATCGTCGATTCCGCCATGTTCGACAACATGCTGTCGCTCAATGAATCGATGATCGGTCTCTACGCCGCGGCCGGCCAGTCGCCGAGCCGGGGTGAACTACGCAACGTTTTTCCGCGCGGCGCCTTTCAATGCAAAGATGGCTATATCGCCCTCAATGTACCGGACAACATCGTCTGGGGACGTCTCTGCGACTCCATGGAGCGCCCTGACCTAATCGACGACGAACGCAGCGCCATTGCCACCTCCCGTGCCGACAACGCCGATTTTTTGCAGCCGATCATCGAGGGCTGGCTTTCAGCCATGACCCGGGAGGAGGCCGTCGACCGGCTTAACGCACAGGGAGTGCCGACCGGCCCGGTAAACCGCGCCGAAGACATCTATGACGACCCCCACGTCAAGGCACGGGGGATGATCATGGATATCGACGATCCCGAGGTCGGCCCGGTTCAGTTTGCCCGCACGCCCCTGCATCTCTCCGCCGCACCCGAATTGCCGACCGTGGCGGCACCGGCGCTCGGCCAGCATACCCGCGAAGTATTGTCGGAATTACTGGGTTACGGCGACGAAAAAATCTCCGCGCTCTCGGATCAAGGTGTTGTCGAACTCGCATCATAGAGGAAAGCCGTAATGGCTCTGCAGCTCTATCACAACAATATGTCGGTCTGCGCTCAGAAGGTTCGCCTCGCCCTGGCAGAGAACGGCCAGCCGGCTGAAGAGATTCACCTCGATTTGCGCGCCGCCGATCAGCAGAACCCGGATTACCTCAAACTCAATCCCAAGGGATATGTGCCGACACTGATCCATGACGGCACCGTCGTGACCGAGTCGACCATCATCTGTGAATATCTCGACGAGATCTTCCCCGCCCCGCCCCTGAAACCCGACACCGCCGCGGGCCAGACCGCCATGCGAAGCTGGACCCGGCGCCCCGATGAACGCATCCATGACGCCTGCGTCACGATCAGCAACTGCCTCGCCTTTCGCCATCAATGGCTGTCCCGCCCCGCCGACGAACTGGCCGACACGATCGCAAAAACACCGGATCCCGACATCCGCGCCCGGCGCGTCGATGTTATTGAGAACGGCACCAACTCGCTACGCTTCAAATCGGGCATTCTCGCCTATGATCGGCTGTTCAAGGATATGGAGGCGGCTTTGTCGCAGTCACGGTATTTGGTTCCCGATACCTACTCGCTCGCCGATATTGGACTGATCCCCTACGTCAATCGGATTACCGAATTGA
>JAQCKY010000209.1 GCA_027592155.1 Pseudomonadota bacterium | reverse complement strand
GGAGGTGATCCCTGTCTGTGACGAACTCGGCATCACCTTTGTCGCTTATGGTCCGCTCGCCTATGCCTTCCTCGGTGGCGCGGTCAGCAGTACTGACGATTTCCCCGAAAACGACCGGTACCGTCGCGGTATGGCCCATGTACAGCCGGAAAATATCGACCACAATAAGAGCCTGTTGCCGCCCTTGCTGGAAGTTGCCAAAGAGGTCGGCGCGACACCGGCTCAGATCGCCCTCGCCTGTCTGATGTCGAGCGATAGCGACATCCTGCCGATCCCCGGATCGCGGCGTCCCAAATATGTCGAAGAGAACGCCGCCTCGGCGGATATCAAGCTTACGCCGGAACAGGTCAAAAAACTCAATGACGCTTTCCCTGTCGGTGTAACCAAGGGCTAGAGTCCCGTCCGGGAATTCCTGCACGCGACGCAATGAACAACCAAGCGCTTAAATCGCCGGTTTGAGAGGACCGCGTTCATCGCCGCATTGATACCGACCCGGAGATTGAGCACCCCGATTTAGCGCTCGTGGACACCAGGGATTTCCCGGGGCAATCTGCGTAAACCTCTAATCGCGCGGCCTCTTGTATCGCGCGGGCCCTCTCCTCATCTGCAAAAATGCGAGATTTGCGCCTTTCGCGACGCAGATATTTGTGACTGTTTTTACAGAATTTAGGTGTCCCCGTGGAACCAAAACAAATCGCTCTTGTGCAGGAAACCTTCAAGGCCGTTGCCCAGATCAAGGAAACGGCCGCCGCACTTTTCTACAATCGCCTCTTCGAACTCGATCCCTCTCTCGAGTCACTTTTCAGTGGCGATATGGAGGAACAGGGCAGGAAGCTCATGAGCGCGATCGCCACCGTGGTCAACGGCCTCACCCGGCTCGACGATATCGTACCCGTCGTGCAGGAACTCGGCATCCGCCATGCCGATTACGGCGTCGAAGATCATCATTACGACACGGTCGCCCAAGCGCTGCTCTGGACCCTCGGACAAGGCCTCGGCGAGGCCTTCATTCCCGAGGTTGAGGAAGCCTGGACTGAGGCTTATGTGCTGCTGGCAACCGTGATGAAAGAAGCCGCAGCACAACACCGTGCAGCAATGACCGAGCAGCAAGCCGAAGAAGTACCGGAACCAACCGAAGACAAGGGTCCGCTCAGCGCGCGACAGATCGAACTCGTCCAAGAAACCTTCAAGGCGGTCGTGCCGATCAAGGAGCAAGCCGCGGAGCTTTTTTATAACCGGCTCTTCGAACTCGACCCCGACCTTCGTCCCCTGTTTACCGGCGATATGGAGGAACAGGGCAAAAAGCTCATGAGCGCAATCGCCACCGTGGTAAACAGCCTTACCCGGCTCGACGACATCATCCCCGTTATCCGGGATTTGGGCATTCGTCACGTCGATTTCGGTGTCCAGGACCGGCATTACGGCACCGTCGCAGAAGCCCTGTTATGGACCCTGAAAACCGGGCTGGGAGACGCCTTCACCGACGACGTCGAAACCGCTTGGACCGCGGCCTATACGGTACTGGCGACCGTCATGGTCGATGCCGCAACCGAGTATCGCGAAGCCGATCCCGCCCCTGCGCCGACAATCGAACCACCCGTTAATCAAACAGCATTAAATCCAGCGCCTACGTCGGCGAATGAAAAGGCCCCCAACGACATGCCGACAGACTCAAACAATAACAGTCAGATCGCCGCGGAAATCGAAATTCTAAAGACCGAAGTTGAAAGGGTCGGCAGCGTCGCCCAACAGATCGATAAGATCGCCAAACAAACCAGCTTGCTGGCCTTGAATGCAACGATCGAGGCGGCGCGAGCGGGAGACGCGGGCAAGGGCTTTTCCGTCGTTGCCGGCGAGGTGAAGGTTCTCTCCAGTCAAACGGCGTCGGCAACCGCGGAAATCAGCGACGTTGTCGGAAACCTCCGCTCCAAGATTGCAGAGCTGGAAACCCACGTTTAGGCGAGGTCGCCCTGCAACGCACCTTTCTCCACGACCGTTTCACCATCGAGGGTGACGGTGCAGTTGCGCATGGGCAGATCGAAATGGCCCAGGGTGTAGCGGTTGGCGAACTCGTTCGCCCCGGTTGAATAGAGGAAATTGCCACCGAAGGCGCGTTGCTCGGTGCCGTTATGGTCGGCCCGGTCATACATCGTCATGGCATCCCAGCGGGCCTTTTGGTTCATACCCCAGCCGACATGGGATGTGGCATAGGCATTGCGGTCCCCCCACACCTCGAAATAGGACCGCATCAGATCGGCATCGAGTCCGGTGCCTTCGATATCGGTGACGAAGTCGTCTTTGATTTTGAGGGTAATCGGCTTGTCGAGGTATCGCTTGAAGGTGAGATTAATATCGCCTTCAGCCATCACCAGCGTGCCGTTGACCGTCCCCTCTTTGGGGAAGCAAACGACGATGCCGCCCGGCCAGTGATCCATCGTACCGGGCCGTTCGCAATAGCCGAACACACCGGCGGCCATCGTCCCTTCGATATTGACGGTAAGATCGCTTCCGGCATCCGACGTCACCCGCATCTCATTGGCGGCTTTTAGTTTCTTGGCCGCAAGCAGCACCTTTTCCTTGAGGCCATCGGTCGGCTGCAAACGTTCGAGCAATTCCGGATGATCGTTGCTGATATAGAGTATCCGCGAGCCGGCTTTCAGGATCGCAGGCGTCTCCGGGGCATGCATCATGCCCTCTGCAGTGCAGTCGATCACCATCGCGGACTCTTTGAGCGCGCTGATTACCGGACCGAGCCCGCCCACGGCGTTGGAGGCGCCGGTCGAACGGATCGGCGCATCAACCTCTTGCTTGGGGGTCGGCAGCACCACATGAAAGGGTTTTGCGCCGAGCCGCAACAACGCCAATTCCGCAAGCTCCACATTGACTTGGCGCGACTGGGTCTCCGACAGGATCGCGACCGGATCGCCCGGCCCCACCTTGCTGCGTTCAAACACATTCGTGAAGGCGTCGATCCATTTGCCCTCAATCCGCTCTCTCATGGCCTGCTCCTTCTGATGATCCCGTAGGATATCTCATGGTTCGAGAACCGCCAAGACGGGGTTCCAGCTCACCCCATAAATTGAGGCAGGAAGAGCGTGATCGTCGGGAACAGCACCAGGATCGTCAGCCGGACGATGTCAGCCATCCAGAACGGTGTGACGCCGCGAAAGATCGTGCCGGTCCCAACGTCGGGCAGGACCGTGTTGAGCACGAAGATATTCATACCCACCGGTGGGGTGATCAGGCTGATTTCGGTCACGACGACAACGATAATCCCAAACCATACCGGGTCTAATTTGAGCCCAATCACGATTGGAAAGAACAATGGAATGGTCAGCAAGATCATAGCAATGCTGTCGAGCACGGCGCCAAGCCCGATATAGATAATCATGATTGCGAAAATCACGAAAAGCGGGTTGGCCTCGAAACTGGTTACCCAGCTGCCGAGAGCCTCCGGCATCCCCGTCTCGTTCATCAGGTTCGAAAAGATCAGCGCGCCAATCAAAATGAAGAACAGCATCGCCGTCGTCTGGGCGGCATCCGCCAAAAGATCGAACAGCGTCTTCCAGCTCAGCGTTCCCCGGGCCCAGGCGAAAATAAACCCGCCGGCCGCACCGATGCCGGCAGCCTCCGTCGGGGTGAACAAGCCTATATAGATGCCGCCGATCACCACCAGGAACAGAACAAGCACGCCCCAGACTTTGCCGAGAGCCTTGATACGCGTCGCCATGTCGGCTTTTTCACCGGGCGGGCCGATCTCCGGGTTCATCCGGGTGACGATGGAGATGGCGATGTTGTAGCCGAAGATGCCGAGAATACCGGGAACGATCCCGGCGATGAACAATGCGCCGATGTCGGTCGAGGTCATGATGCCGTAGAGCACCAGAATGACGCTCGGCGGGATGAGAATACCGAGTGTGCCACCTGCCGCGATGGAGCCGGTCGCCAAGCTGTCGGCATAGTTAAACCGCCGCATCGGTGGCATGGCCACCTTGGCCATGGTTGCCGCCGTTGCCACCGAGGAGCCACAGACCCCGCCGCAGGATATAATTGTCGCCATGGCGAGACCGCCGCGCCTATGGCCGATCCAGGAATAGGCCGCCGTATAGAGCTCGTCGGCCAGACCGGCCCGGGTGATGAAATTCCCCATCAGGACAAACAGCGGAATGACCGAAAGCTCGGATGATTGCGCCGTGTCGTAGGCCAGCCTGCCGATCATGGTAAGGACACCGGGCCAACTTACATAATAAGCAAACCCCAGGATACCGAGCCCGGCCATGGCAAAACCAACCGGGACCCGCAGAAACAGCAGTGCAACCAAAACCGCGAAAATTATGAGGGCGTCGATCATCGGATTGGAAACCTAAACTCCGGAAAAGGGAGCTTCAGATGTGTTGGCCTGGTCCGCCGCGTGTGGCGCACCGAGCAGCAGAAGTTGTATCGGGACACTCAACGCCGTCATCACCGCCATAAAATAGGCAACCGGTGCGAGCGGAATTTTCAAAAACAGCGTGATGTCGTTGTAGTCGGCGAGCTTGCCGGCGACATCCCAGAGCCGCCAAGCGAAGACCGCCAAGATTGTCGCGCAAACCAGATTAACCACGATCTTTTGGACCAGCCGTTGACGGGGCCCAAGCGCTGAATCGAGCAAGGTAACGGCAACATGCCCCTCGTTCTGGGTAACGATCGGTAGACCGGCAAACACCAGAATGCCCATCATGATCTCAATAACCTCGAACAAACCGACGATGGAGATATTGAAGGCACTGCGGGCCACGACGTCGATGACCGTCAGCCACATAATGACAAACAGGGTCACCGCCGCGAAAAGGATTAACGCCCGGCTCGCACGTTGCTGGAGCCGGGCGAAAGTTCCGTTAGGCATGATCAATCGGTATTTCGTGAGCCGATCGGTCTACTTCTTCATCATCTTCATGGTTTCGGCTTCGACCTTAGCGATCTCGGCCTTAAAGGTGGCAAGCGCCGCATCGGCATCGACGCCTTTGGCTTTTGCCTTCTTCATCCAATCCGCTTGGATCGGCTTCCACAGTTCCTTGGCCTGCGCGGTGAAGGAATCGGGCATTTTGATGATCTTAATGCCCTGCTCTTTCATGTGCGCGATGCCGTTACGGTCGGCAAGATCCCAGGCTTCGCCGATGTAATTCGCGGCATGCTCACCCGAGACCGCGGCAATAGCCCGCTGGTCTTTTGCCGAAATACCGTCCCAGACCTTTTGGTTCATATACATCTGGAACACCGTCGCGTAGAGGCCCCCCGGCGGAACCGTGGTATACTTCACCAATTTGCCGAGCTTGAAATTCTTGATACCTTCATAGGTCAGGAACACCCCGTCGATCACGCCTTTGGACAGCATGTTGTGAACTTTGGTGATCGGCGCGAAAATCGGCGTGG
>JAQCKY010000208.1 GCA_027592155.1 Pseudomonadota bacterium | reverse complement strand
CGGTTGATAAACCAGCCAAAGAGAACGCGGAACACAATCGTCGTCCGTTGGATCGGGGTCACGACGCTGACCGGTGCAATAGCGAGGGCCATGAAGCGGAGCATTTGCGAGACGCAAACGAAGACACCGGAGACGGCGAACCATTTTGCCGGTTCGGCACCGACCTCGAAGATGTCACAACGGGGCTGACGCCAGAACAAGATCAGGCCCACGATGACCGTGGCCGCGGTGTAGGACACCAACCCGCCGACCAACCCGGTTCCAGGTGTCGTGCCGATCAGGGCTGATCGGATGAAAATCGGGCTTAACCCGTAGCCCATCGAGGAGAGAATGGCGAAGCTGTAACCCTCCGCATAGCGCGGTTGAAATTCGGGGGACGGCGTGGATTTCCGGGCCGCCTCGCCCCGCCGCCTGGGCAGCATGATCGCCGGGCCGATGACGATGCAGGCGATGCCGAAAATTCTCAGCGCCGAAAAGCTTTCTCCCAGCAGCCATACGGCGAGGCCTAGGGAGACGATTAAGCTGGATTGCTGTACCGGAGATGCCAGGTTGCTGCCGATGGCGTTGATCGCCCGGTAGTTACAATACCGCCCCCAAACGAAGTGGAAGAAGCCTGCAAGGGCGAGGAACAAGAGGGCTGTCGGTGAAAAATCCGTGATCGTCCCAATGACCCCGGCCGCGAGGGCGGCGATCAAAAAAATCGGAACGCCGATCGGCACGGTAATGGCGAGGGCTTGCAGGACGCTGCCGCGAATAACGCCGCGCCGCGCGGCCACGTTGCTGAACGCAAAGGTTACGGCAGACAGCAGTGAGAGGAGACCGCCGAGCATCGGGAGATCCTTCCAATGGAAGAGCGTTGGCGACAGCCTATCAACGGCGAATTCCTGAAGATAGAAAATTCGCATCAATGGATTTGGTTTTCCATTTCAGAAATTTGGTGCAGAGTAATTCAGCGTACCGCGCAGAATATGCAGATTAAAATACAGGGAGGGCATAACGCCATGGCTGATAAAACACTCGCCGCCGTCACCACCGACATTTTGAAGACCGAACTCCGGGAATTTGATATTCCGGATATCGCCGAGGATGCCGGGCTTTTAGAACTCGAAGCTGCCGGCATTTGCGGATCGGATTGGGGCAGCTATCAACGCAACAAGACGCCCCGCATTATGGGCCATGAGAATGTCGGCCGAGTGGTCAAGCTGGGCCGTCTCGCCGAACGTAACTGGGATCTCAAGGTCGGCGACCGCATCGCGCTCGAGGAATATATGCCTTGCGGCCAATGCGATATCTGCCGGACCGGTGACTTCCGTCTTTGTCCTCAAACCGAGACCCGGGGGCCGGCCGGAACCTGGATGCGCTACGGCTCGTCGCCGGTGGATCTGGAGCATGGCCTGTGGGGCGGCTACAGCCGGTTCATGTACTTACACCCCCGCTCGGTCATCCACCGGGTCAAGGAAGGCGTTCCGGCGCATCATCTGGCGATGGCCATTCCGATGAGCAATGGCGTTCAATGGACCGAATATGACGCCGGCCTCAGGATGGGCCAGACGGTCTTGATTCAGGGGCCCGGCCAACAAGGCTTGGCCGCCGTGCTCGCGGCGAGCAAGCTCGGCGCCGAACGCATTATCGTCAGCGGCCTAACCCGGGATGCCGCGCGTCTCGAGGTCGCCAAGAAATTCGGCGCGCATGACATCATCGACGTCGAGAAGGAAGACTTGATCGAAAAGGTTTACGATCTGACCAACGGCAAGGGCGTGGATGCCGCAATGGATCTGGCGGGCGGCCCCGACACCTTGGTGAACGCCATCCGCGCGGTCAAAAAGACCGGCACGGCGGTGTTCGCCACCGGCGGGAACATCGAAAATTTCCCGGCCAATGACATGCGGTCGAAACGCGTCACTCTGAGAGCCGTCCGTGGCCACAGCTACCAAGCGGTCGAGACGGCGATCCGGTTGATTTCGTCGGGCGACTATCCGCTAGATTTGATGGCGACCCACCAGTTCGCCCTCGACGAGGTCGATCTCGCGGTCCGCTCCATCGGTGGCGAGGGTGTCGAAGGCGCGATCCATGTCAGCATCATCCCGTCAAAAGAGGTCGCCGCCTGAGCGACGGGACGTCTCTTAGTGGGGATGAGCGGCGTGATCGTGGCTCTTGTGGTCGTGCTCATGATCTGACGCGAGGGTGACCGCGCCGCCGAGGTCGGCTTGCTCGAAGACGGCCAAGAGTTTATCCGCGGACACGCGGTCAGCGATGACTACGAGGCCGAGGGGCTGTCCCTCCCGCTCGATGTAAGGTGCCGGTTCGATGTCGACCGCCCCGCCAGGGGCATATTGCACCACCGACAAGTCGTCGCTGCCGGCGAAAGCGACGATCCCTTTGGCCCGCAAGATGTCCTCGCCGAATCGATCGATGAGTCGGCCGACGGCCCCCAGAAACGCATTCCGTTCAACCGGACCGGTCAGCCTTAGCCAGGTCGCCTGTATCTCATCGGAATGAGGCGACTCGTCAACGGTAGCTGGGATTTCGGCACTCTGACCGCGCGGTTCGAGCAGGCTGTCTATCGAGGCGCCTAAATCGCCGTTCCGCGATGTCAGAATATCCGCGCCGGGATTTAGGATCCGCAGCCGATCCGCGAGGGCGGCGATTTGCGTCTCGTCGGCGATATCTGTCTTGGTCAGAATGAGGTGGTCGGCGATCGTTGCTTGGGCAACCGATTCCGCGTGCCGCTCCAGCGTCCGGGCGCCGTTGAGACCGTCAACCGCCGTCGCCACCGACCGCCATTCGAACCGTTCAGCCGCCAGGGATTTTCCGCCCACTAATCCCATCACCCGGTAGGGATCGGCCAGCCCGGTGGTCTCGATCACGACGCGGCGGAAGGTGGGAATTTCCCGGCGCATCCGCATCCAGAACAGCTCTTCCAAGCTGCCTTCAAGATCGTCGCGGACGCTGCAACAGATGCAGCCGTTTTCAAGAACAAAGGCGGTCTCGCTCGACCCGAACAGATGGTGATCCAGCCCGACCTCGCCGAACTCATTGACCATCACCGCCGTATCACGGGTTTCTTCCGACGCCAAGAGATGCCGGAGCAGGGTCGTCTTGCCGCTGCCCAAGAAACCGCTGAGCAGAAGAATGGGGATGCGATTGATTTTGGCCATGGTTTACAGCTTAGCGTATCGCGGCGGCTATGGCTCTATGATCCGCAGCGGTTCCGCGGATTTGATATGGAGGTCGCGTTGGGGGAAGGGGATCTCGATCCCGTGCTCATGGAACTTGTCCCAGACGATTAGCAGAACCGCGCTCTTGACGTTTGAGACGCCGTTTTTCGGATCATTGATCCAAACCCGAATTTCCAGGTCTACCGAACTGTCGCCGAACCCTTTTACCAGGCAGGCTGCCTTCGGCTCGGAGAGAATGCGTTCGACCTCGTTCGCAGCCTCAATGCATAGCTCGATTGCTTTGCGAACATCGGCGTTATAGGAGATCCCCACCGGAATTTTCAGGCGGATTTGACTGCTGCTGTGAGTCCAATTGGAAACGCGCTGGGTGATCAGTTCTTCGTTGGGGATCAGGTGCTCGATGCCGTCGCGGGTCACGACCGAGGCATAGCGGCCGCCCAGGGAGTTAACCCACCCGTAAGTGCCGCCGACCTCGATGACGTCGCCCGGCTTAATTGACTTATCCATCAGGATCAGGATGCCGCTGATCAGGTTCGCCACGATCTTTTGTAAACCAAAACCGACACCGACACCTAGGGCACCGGTAAAGACGGTAAAGGCGGTGAGATCGATGCCGACGCTCGACAACGCGATGACGACTGCTACGGCAATCAAAACCACTTTAAGAAGTTTGCTGAATAGAACTTGAACCGATGGCGTTAAATTTGCGGACCGGCTAATCCGGCGTTCCATCATGCCCGAGATGATCGTGGCCATCCATAGAAGGACCGCTAAGGCCAACACACCCTTGATCACGGTCAGCGCCGAAATACTGACGTCACCCAACGTGAAGGCGGCGTCATCCAGAACTTTGATTGTCGGGTCTAAAAGATTCAAGATGTTCAATGCGGCGATAAACCAGGCAATCGTCGATACGGTATTCGACCATGTTTTGTCGCGGATCAATGTCGAGGCGAGTCGGATGACGACCCAGGCAGTGAGCAACGACACTGCAATCGTCAACAGTCGGTGCGGCCATTCAGCCTGAAGGGCAGTGACGCTGGAAATCCAAACTAAAAGCAGCCAGGATAGCGGTAAGGCGATGGACGCGATTGCCGCACAGGGCGTTGATAGCCAGGGGGCTCCGGTTCGCCACTTGCCGATCGAGGTCACGCCTCGGCGAATCCATGGCGCTATCGCAAAGGCGAGAATAAAGGCAACGGCAATGACCACAAGCTGGATCAAGCTGCTCGTCACCAATACCTGTTCGGTAAACCATGTTTGAACGAGCGCCCATTGGGCCGCGAGATAATCGGGGTCGAGAAACCGCTGCATGGTATGCTCCGAATAGAAGGCGAGAGGAGGAATCCGTCACTGGGTCGTTTATTAGGATATCGGTGCTTGCAGGGGTTGGTCCAGCGAAGGATTTATGGCTAGCTCATCGCCTCCCCCTGAGCGTGAGGCTAAGGTAAAACTCTGGGTGTGAATAGGTACCGTAATGGGTTCTACACTGGATAAATTGACCCCGGCTGTCGCTAAGGCAATCGAACTATACCAATCAGGCGACCTCGACGGGGCTATTCAGGCCTTTCGAGGAATTCTCCAGGATAATCCCGGTAACGCCGACATTGTTTCCGGTCTTGGTGTTGCGTTGCGGGCCTCCGGCCGCCACGACGAGGGGTTGGCGGTTCTCAAAGACGGCGTTGCCAGGAATCGGGACCACCCAGAACTCAATTATAATTACGGCAACGCGCTACGCGATGCCGGCGACTACGAGGCTGCGTTGTCTCACTACCAAAAGGTGGTTGCCGCTACGCCGGATAATATCGCCGCCGCGATGAACTTCGGTTTGTGTCTGGAACGGACTCAGAAGCTGCGGGAGGCGGTTAGCCATTATGAGCGGGTGCTCAAACGTCATCCGGACCAGGCGGAGATCTATCACAATCTCGGCGTTGCGCTCTGGCTCAAAAAGCACCTGGAGGCGGCGATTGCGGCCTACCGCCGGGCCGTCGCCCTCAAGCCGAATTATCCGCAAGCCTTGTTCAATTTGGGGGTCGCTCTCGATGCCGCGGGTCAATACGGTGCCGGTGAGGCGGCGTTTCGCTCGGCGCTTCGCTGTCTGCCCGACATGACAGACGCGCTCAGCGGGCTCGGACAGAACATAATCAGCCAGGGGCGGCCGGAAAACGCAATGCCGTGGTTCGATGCCGCACTTAAATTAGACCCCGAACAACTCGACGCCCATCTCGGTCGCGTGCGGGGGAACCTGTTG
>JAQCKY010000207.1 GCA_027592155.1 Pseudomonadota bacterium | reverse complement strand
ATCCGAGGATGCGGCCTTTGAGTCGGAAATCTGCCGAATGGTTAGGGCAGATAGGCGTTGGTGAAGAATGAGTCCGGGGCAGCGCCGACCGAAATCAGGCCCACATCGAGCATCCACGCCTGGGTATAGGCCCAATTGGCGGCGCTTTGCTTGAACATGGTGCCGTCAGGCGCTTTCCACTCGCTGAGCGTGCGGGTGGTAAAACCGGCGTGCTCGGCCAACGGAAAAACCTCATTCTGCTTGGCGAACATCTGATTGTAGGTGTCCTGGTTGGCTTTGAACTCATCCCAGCCTTTGGCTGTTGCTCTGAGGAAGCGACAGGTGGCCCCAGGATTGTTGCGCATCCAATCTTCGTTGCCGGCAATCACCATGAAGTAGAAGGGCGGCACGCCGTAATCCGAAAAATCGAGCCAGCCGGGCGCCGATTTGCCAGCTTTCTTACGGGCGTTTTGGACCGTGACGAGTTCGCCATAGCCGAGCCCAGTCGTGCCTTGGATC
This sequence comes from Pseudomonadota bacterium, assembly GCA_027592155.1. Lineage (GTDB taxonomy): Bacteria > Pseudomonadota > Alphaproteobacteria > Rhodospirillales > UBA2165 > JAQCKY01. The sequence goes on along the minus strand of JAQCKY010000207.1, from coordinate 4,940 downwards.
TTGCCGGCTGCAAAAAGCTGAACGCCGCCATAACCTTGGGCGACGATAGTGACGTCTTTCTTGGGGTCGAGTCCGGCTGACTTGATCATCGTTTCGAGGAAGAACCGGCCGGTTTGGGTCGAACTGGCGCCGATGGTTTTGCCCTTCAGATCAGCCGGAGATTTGATGTCCGGCGTGACAATGAGCCCCCACGGGAATGACCGCAGAATCGCGCCAACCGACTGCACGGGAATACCGGTCTCCCGAGCTTGAATAATATCAGGCGGATAGGTCATCGAGAATTCGACCTTCTGACGCGCGACCAGCTTGATCGGATCCGCTGGATTGGGCGGCGAAATCAACTTTACGGTCAACCCCTCGGCCTGGTAGAGGCCTTTCGCTTGCGCCGCCATCACCGGGCCTTGCGATGACCAGGGCAGCCAATCGCCCATGATCGTAATGTTCGAGACCTCGGCTGCTTTGTCGCAACCCGCGGCCCAGGCGCCTTGGGCGAGTACCGCGATCGCCGCGATCGCCAGCACGCTTGCTTTCATCGCCGAATTCACTGCCTGCATCGAATTCCTCCCTGTTGGATAAAGTAGCGAGGCGCGGCGCTGCCCCGCCTCTCCCACTCTTGCCAATGGTTATTTGGGCAAATACGCGTTGGTGAAGTATGTGTTCGGATCACTACCGACCGTGATGAGCTTGTGCTTCTTGGCCCAATCCTGGGCTGTTTTCCACGGCTCGACGCTTTGGACGAACAACTCACCGTTCGGACCTACCCAATCCTTGTAGGACAAATCGTAGCTCACCTGGTGCTCGGCTTGGGTGAAGATGTCGTTCGCCTTAACCACATAGGCGAGCGACTTCTTGCCGCCATTACGCCAATCCGTATGGCCCTTCATCGAGGCCTTGAGGAACGCGCAGGTCGCGTTGGGGTTGCGCTTGGTCCACAGCTCGCTGGCGACAATGAGCTGATAGTAGAACTGCGGCACGCCGAAATCGGTGTAGGCCATGAAACGGACCGGCGGCTTGTTGTTCTTCTTGAGGATCAGGTCGGCAATCGCCTGCTCGAAGTAGCTAAGCGCATGGGCCACATGAATCTTCCCCTCAAGCGTGAGCGGGATATGGGCAAATCCGGGATCAATGACCTTGACGTCCTTGCGGGTGATCCCGCCGGTTTCAAGCAACGTGTCGAGGAAAGCCTGGGCATCGAGCTTTGGCCCGGTACCGACGATTTTTCCTTTGAGATCACGCGGATGGCTGATGTTGTTTTCCTCAAGCGAGATGAACCCCGACACCAGATGCCGTAGCGTCGTCGCAATCGCGACAACCGGAATGCCGGTATCCCGGGAAATCATCACCTCGGGAACGTAGGTCAGGCTGAAATTGACGCGCTCACGGGCGACGAGTTTGATGGGGTCGGCCGGATTGGCCGGCGCGATAATATCGACGTCGAGCCCTTCGTCGGCGTAGTAACCGTTGAGCTTGGCCTCCCAAAACGGTCCTTGTGACACGGTGACCGGAAGCCAATCGGCCATCAGGATGACTTTGCTAACTTCCGGTTTGCCGGCACAGGATTGCGCCGATGCTCCGGTCGCGATCAGGCCGACCGCCGCGACGGCGGTCAGGCCGATGGCGAATTGGCGTATTTGCCTCTTTAGCATGCTGATTCTCCTCCCTGCGAGAATGGCGCCGAATGGCATCCATTTCGGAGTCTCCGCGAGTCCTGTAGATACGTCAACCGAGATCGAGCGAATAGACCGGTTCGTCAAACAAGCGTAGCGTTAGGCCACGCGGAACAAATCGATGAAGGTGCAGGCAAATGCAGAACAGTTGGCACGGATTAACCTGGCCGTCGAATGACTACAGCCGCGTTCCTTACGGCGTATTCTCGAATCCTGAGATCTTTGCCGAAGAGCAGGAGCGGATTTTCCGCGGACCGGTGTGGACCAATATCGCACTCGAAGCCGAGATCCCCCAGGCCGGCGACTACCGAACGTCCTATGTCGGCGACACGGCGGTGGTCGCGGTGCGCGGCGACGATGGTGAGGTCCATGCATTTGTTAACCGATGCGCGCATCGCGGCACGCTGCTGGTACGCGACCAGTTGGGCAACACCAAGGATTTCACCTGCATCTACCACCACTGGTGCTACGACCTGAAGGGCAACTTGATCGGTGTGCCGTTCCTGCGCGGCCTTAAAGGCAAGGGCGGCATGCCCGAAGACTTCAAAATGGCCGAGCACGGCCTGCGGATGCTGCGGGTTGAGTGCTACAGGAGTGCCGTCTTCGTGACATTCGATGAGAATGCCGAAGACATCCAGAGCTATCTCGGGCCGGATGGGGTCGAATTCCTGGACCGCATGTTTCACAAACCGATCAAGATTCTCGGCTACATGCGCCAGCGTATTCCATCCAACTGGAAGCTCTATCTGGAGAACTTGAAAGATGCGAACCACGCCGGCTTGCTGCACCAGATGCCGGTAACGTTCGGCCTGTGGCGCAATACCCAAACCGGCGGCTCGAAACTCGACCGATTGAAGCGGCACGAGATTCACTACGGCTATATCGATACCGACACCGAAGAGGACGCGATTTCCGGTTACGAGGGTGTCCAGTCGTTCAACGATCAACTCACGCTCAACGACGCCTGCATCGTCGACTATGTGCCGGAATGGGGCGACAATATTTCGTCGCAATTCCTGTCGATGTTCCCGGGAACAGTTTTTCAGCAATTTGCCAACACCATCGCAACGCGTCAGGTCCGCCCGCGCAAGACCAACGAATTCGAACTGTTCTGGACGGTGTTTGGCTATGCCGACGACGATGAGCAGGCGCTGCGCCGGCGGATCATGCAGAACAATCTCGCCGGTCCGGCTGGTATTGTGTCGATGGAAGACGGCGAAGCGCCGCATCTGGTACAGCGCGCGGTTGGTCACAACCCGGAAGGGCACTCGCTGATCGCTTATGGCGGAACCGGGCCGATCGAGGATCAAACCACGGTGATCACCGAGGTCGCGGTCCGCGGGTTCTGGAAATATTACTGCGAATTGATGGACGTGCCGGTCGCCCGGCAAGCGCAGGCGGCCGAGTAGCGAGCCAACCCCTGCTTCGCAAGCTAACTCACAGGCGGCAAGCCATGCATCGAACGCGAGCCGTTGATGCTGTCGCGAACGCGGTCGGCAAGGGCCGGCAGGTCATAACCGAATTCGGCCCTCGCCCGGCTGTGGTCATAATCGAACGATAAGCCGTAGGCGTAATCCGGACCACGCTGGGGTGGCGAGGCAAACGTAATCTCCGCGGCCGGCACGAAGCGGCGAACCAAGGTTGCGAGCTCGGCGTAACTCACCACATAGCCGCCGGTTAGATAAGCCGCGTGCTTTATCTCCGGTACCATCGCGAGCTTGAAAAAAAGTTCGGCGACGTCGTCGACATAGACCATTGCTGCTTTTGCATCGGGATTGGCGGCAAGCTGCACCGGATTGCCGACCGCCGGTTCGTTGATCAGCTGGGCCTGACCGATATGGCCCTGCCGCCGCCCTGGTCCAAACACGATGGGCGGACGAACCGCGACGATGGTCATGCCAAACTGGGCCGCGTAGCGCGCGGCCATGACCTCGTTGAATTGTTTTTGCCAGCCATAGGCACCGAGCGGCTTGGCCGGCGATTCTTCGGTAATCCTGGTGACTTCAGGTGACGGATTGGTGCCGTGATAGGTGACCGAACTTGCGAAGAGAACCAGCTTGATGGCGGCGAGCCGCGCGGCCTTGAAGACATTGTCGAGGCCCATCACGTTGACGCGGACCCCGGCGTGGAGCGCCGCCTCACTGGCTCCGGCAAGCATGTAGGCGACGCAGATGACCTGATCGATGCGATGCTCGGCAATGACGGCGGCAAGCTCGTCAAAGTAGGCCATATCACCGCGCACCAGCGTGACCTGGGCGAGCGCCTCGCCCAGAAACCATGGATCTGGATTGGCATCCAAGCAAACCACGCCGCGCCCGGCAGCGACCAGCTTGCGCACCAGGCTGGCGCCGATAAAGCCGGCACCGCCAATGACCAGGATTGGCATTCGTTTATCTCACGGTGTTTAAGAATATCGCGGCAGCCGGCCACCGTGCTGATTGCCGCAATCGTCCGCTTTGGTTTTGCAACGCGGGCAACGCGGCCGGGGGACTAAATGATCCCGCCGCCGCCTGCGCTCTCGCCTCTTGCGGTCTTTACGAAGTGCCAGGGGATCAACCACCGCTCCAGCAGATTGACCAGCAGGAAGAGCATGATCGCCATCATTGCCAAATAGAAAATCGCACCGAAAACCACATGAGTTTTGAACGCCGCATTGGCGGCAATCATCACTGGTCCGAGCCCTTCATGGGAGCCGACCCATTCGCCGACAATCGCACCGATCGGGCTGATCGTGGCGGCAATCTTAAGGCCGGTAAAAATGTAAGGCAGCGCGCCGGGAAAACGGACCTTGCTGAACACCTGCCATTGGCTGGCGCCGAGCGAGTCCATCAGACTGACAGAATCCCGCTCAACCGAGTTGAAGCCTGAAAAGGTATTGACGAACACCGGGAAAAAAACAATGAGCGCGGTGACGATCACTTTCGGCTCCATACCGAAGCCGAACCAAATGACCAGCACCGGTGCGATCGCCAACGAGGGAATCGCCTGAGAACCCAAGATGAGGGGCAACAATGCCTGGCGCAGGATCCGTGAGTGGAAAACGATGACCGCGAGAAAGAAACCGGTCCCGACACCGAACGCAAAACCGAAAATAATCTCCTGCAGCGTAATCCAGCCATTGGGGATGTAGCGATTGGGCGCTTCAACCCAGGCGGTGATGAGAATTTTGGAGATCGGAGGGAGCAGCCAATCCGGCTGATCGAACATCCAATTGAAATTTTCCCAAAACAACAGGATTAAGCCCATCGCGATCACAGGCGGCAGAAGATTGCG
>JAQCKY010000206.1 GCA_027592155.1 Pseudomonadota bacterium | reverse complement strand
GGAAATACCGTTGAAGACTCGATGGGCCATGCAAGGTTCCTGGCTTTTTACATCGTCTGCGGAATTGCTTCGTCTTTCGTCCACGCCTACTCCATCCCCACCTCTGTCTCACCCCTTATCGGCGCCAGCGGCGCCATATCGGGCGTCCTCGGCGCTTATCTCATTCTCCACCCTCGATCCAGATTGCTGGTGCTGTTCATGCACGTCATCCCCTTGCGTTTGCCCGCATGGATCGTTTTAGGGGTTTGGATTGGGCTACAGTTTCTCAATCTTCAAGCAGCCTCCGGCAATGTCGGGGGCGGCGGTGTTGCCTGGTGGGCTCATATCGGTGGGTTTTTTATTGGAATGATCCTGATCATCCCATTCCGCCGCCCCGGCATCCCGTTGTTGGACGGCATTGGGCGGTTCAGACCAAAGGACGACACGACAATTGTCCTACAAGAAACCCGGCATCAACGATCCATATTTCCCAATACCTACCGTCCCAAAAACCTACCGCGTAGCGGACGTTGGGACTGAAATACCAATAGCCGGTAAAGCCCGCGGCATTCTTCCGACCGGAATTTCTCCTTTCCCGCCGCGCAGCCAAATAGTGAATTGCATCTGTCGAGGAATGATCTCTTCCCGATTCAATTCGCGTTTTGCCAAGCGGGCCAGTCGTGTATCGTCTGTTCTCAGATGATCGGATAAAGCCAAATCGGGAAAAATTTCAATGGGGCAGTTTAGTATCAGCCAACCGGTTCCGAGAACCGAAGACCCTAAATTTTTAAAGGGGGTTGGCAATTACGTCGACGATGTTCATCTCGCTGGTGAAACCTATGGATATGTTCTTCGTTCGCCGCACGCCCATGCCGAGATTCGAAAAATCGACACCGATGCGGCGAAAAAGGCACCGGGTGTCCTCCTTGTCTTGACCGCCGCAGATTATCTCGCGGCGGGATATGGCACACTTCCGATCTCACCGCCACCGAGCCCCAATTTCGATCAGAGCAAAATGTTCGCGCCACCCCGTCTGCCGCTCGCTGAAAATCGGGTTCGATATGTCGGGGATGAAGTCGCCTTCATTGTCGCAGAATCCCTCATTCAAGCCCGCGATGCAGCGGAAATGATCGAGATCGACTACGCCCCCCTCCCCGCCGCGATTGGCACAGGGGAAGCCTTGAACGCCGATGCAGCCAAGATTCATGACGATGGCGACGGCAATTTGAGCTTCACCTATGAAATCGGCGATGCCGAGGCGACGGCCGCTGCATTCGAAAACGCCGAACATATCGTCAGCGAACGTTTTGTCATCAACCGCGTGACCGCCAACTCAATGGAGGGCCGGGGATTCGTTGCAGACTTTGACGCCGGTAGCGGCCGCTGCACTTTGTACGGTGGCGTGCAAAGCTCCTTCGGTGTCCGGCGCATGCTCGCCGACGCCATCTTTAAAGAGCCGGAGAACGACTTTCGCGTCGTCAGCAATGACATCGGCGGCAGTTTCGGCATGAAGGCAAATTTTTATCCGGAATGCGTGCTTGTCGTATGGGCAACCAAGCTGCTGCGCCGCCCGGTAAGGTGGATTAGTGACCGTAGTGAAGCTTTTAACAGCGATTGTCATGGCCGGGATAATATTTCGGATGTCGAACTGGCACTCGACAAGGACGGCAAATTTCTCGCCCTTCGTGTCCACACGATTGCGAACTTAGGGGCCTACCCCTCGTCGAGCCCCGCCGGGCCCGCGACAATCCATCTTCCCGGTATGATCGGTGTCTATAAAACCCCGGTGGCGCATGTGACTGTGGAAGGCGCCTATACCAATACGAACCCGATAACGGCATATCGTGGTGCTGGGCGTCCTGAAGCATCGTTCGTCATTGAACGGATTATCGATATTGCGGCCCAAGAACTCGGCATGGACCGGACGGTCCTCAGGCGGCAAAACATGATTCCGACCGATGCAATCCCCTATCAGAGTCCGCTGTTTTTCAAATATGACAGCGGTGATTTCATTCAAAACTTGGATGATGCATTGGACCTCGCGGATTACCCCGCATTCGAGGCGCGCCGTTCCGAATCCGCGTCTCGCGGGATGCTTCGAGGATTGGGGATTTCAGCAACCATTGAACGCGCCGCGCCTGCCGGCGTTGAACATGCCGAAATCAGGTTCGATCCTTCCGGGACGGTGACCGTCCTTGCCGGCACGACAAATCACGGCCAAGGCCACCACACAATGTACACGCAAATGACCAGCGCATTGTTGGGCGTGGATTCCGATGATATTCGCGTTGTCGAAGGCGATACCGGTCAAGTTGCGTTCGGTTTCGGCACCGGCGGCTCCCGCGTCTCCGCAATGGGCAGCTCAGCCGTCCTACTTGCCGCCAATAAGATCATCGACAAGGGCAAGATTATCGCCGCACATATTTTGGAAGCCGCGGAGACGGATATTGAATTCGATAAGGGCGTCTTTACCGTCGCCGGCACCGACAAAAGCATCAACATCACCGAGGTCGCCCGGACGTCGTTTATGGCACCCCGCCTTCCCGCTGGGGTCGAAGTGGGGCTCATCGAGTCGGGAACCTATCGGGCAACGGTCGCAAACTATCCCACCGGCGTGCACGCGTGCGAATTGGAAATCGATCCGGAGACCGGCGCAGTCAATGTGCTGAAGTATGCTGTTGTCGATGACGTCGGAACGGTGATCAATCCCCTCCTGTTGAAGGGACAAATCCAGGGTGGTGTCGCCCAAGGATTGGGCCAAGCATTGATGGAGGACATTGCCTTCGACCCCGAAAGCGGCCAGCTCCTGACCGGCTCGTTTATGGATTACACCATGCCGCGGGGCGACGATCTTTGCATGATGACGGTAAAGAGCAATCCGGTGCCAACGGAGACCAACCCCTTAGGGATCAAAGGCGCCGGTGAAGCCGGAACCATTGGCGCCCTGCCCGCCGTCGTAAACGCCGTTGTCGATGCTTTATCGCCGCTCGGCATCCGGCATATCGATATGCCGGCCACGCCCGAAAAAATCTGGTCCGCGATTCAGTCCGCTAAAAAGGCCGAAGCCGCCTAAATATTACTCGGCGGCAACGGCCTCGCCGGCGGCCTCGTTCCTTAAGCGTTCTTCGTAGCGCTTGCGCATTGAGTCGAGATTAAGGTCAAGACTGGGTCCAACCCACATCGCATGCGCTGAATGATCGAGATATCCATCGCCCGTGTTGGGGTGGATAAGAATATTGAGGTCTTTCCGATTGAGGGCAAGCCACGGAACAAATTCGGCGAATAGCTCAGGTGAAAAGGCAACCTGATAGAACGAGACCGGGTGTGGCCCCATTTCCTTATCGTGCCATCGGCCGACAACGGCGTCTTCAAACCGGCCCTCAATTTCACGGCGCAATTTCCAGGCATGATGTTTCGAGACACCATCATAATAGAGGTGCGCGTGGTAACCCCGAATCGCGGAAACCTCTTGGGTTTTCATCATACTCAATATTTCCGCCATCACTGATCTCCTTTCGGGCTTTCAGGCCAAATAGGCTTATTCGTCCCCTATTTCAACAGTACTTGATGGGCGAATCCATCTCCATCGCTAACCGTAATTTGCTTGAACCCAAGCAAAGCCGCCAAATCAAAAAAGGTCAAGCGGGGCTCCGGCTCTTGTTCCTGGAACACAGGTGTCGCACGGGCGACCGAAGTCAGGGTCGCCAGCAGAGCGCGCACTCGATAGATCGTATCCAGCGTCCCCTTGCGGTTTGCCACGATGATGAGCTTCTCCGCCTCGCTCCCTTTGGCGAACAGAGAGTATTCGGGCGCAAAGGGGCGCGCGAGAATTTCGGTGGTCAAACCGACAACAAAACCTATCCGCCGGGTCCGGTTCGAGCCGGGGAGGATACGAACCCTCGGGCGAAATGTTTCGACGGATGTCGGTTCCGGATAATAATAACCGGCGTGGCGATCCTTCTTTTGGATCTGTGCGGATGCTTCTGGTATGGCCAAAAGAGCGACGGCAATCGCCAGCGCGATGGGACGCGTCCTATTCAGCATTGATCAGCCTCCGCCCTGGTTAGCCCGATATTATAGCGGGATATTCCCGTGTTTCTTGACTGGATTTGAAAGCTCTTTGGTCTTCAACATGCGCAGCGATTTGCAAACCCGCTGACGGGTATTATGCGGCATGATGACGTCATCGATATAGCCCCGAGCACCGACACGGAACGGATTGGCAAACTGGTTTTTATACTCCAGTTCCCGCTCGGCAATTTTTTGCTCATCGGCCAAATCTTCGCGGAAGATAATTTCAACCGCGCCTTTTGAGCCCATCACGGCGATCTCGGCGCTCGGCCAGGTCAGATTAACGTCGCCGCGCAGATGCTTGGAGCTCATCACGATATAGGCGCCGCCATAAGCCTTTCTGGTAATAACCGTCACCTTGGGCACCGTGGCCTCGGCATAGGCATACAGCAATTTCGCGCCATGCCTGATCAGGCCACCATATTCTTGTGTCGTTCCCGGTAAGAACCCGGGGACGTCGACCAGGCTGACCAACGGGATGTTAAAGCAATCACAGAACCGAATGAACCGCGCCGCCTTAACCGAAGCGTCGATATCGAGGCACCCTGCCAATACCATCGGCTGGTTAGCAATAAATCCAACGGTGGAGCCTTCCATCCGTCCAAAACCGGTGATGATATTGCCGGCGAATTCCGGCTGCACTTCAAAGAAATCGCCCTCATCGACAAGTTTAAGAACCAGCTCTTTCATGTCGTAAGGCTCATTCGGATTTTCAGGAATGAGACTGTCGAGAGACGGCTCCTGACGCTCCGCGGAATCCTCGGTGGGGCGAACCGGCGGCCGTTCGCGATTGCTTGCCGGAAGGAAATCCACGAACCGCCGGATTTGTTCCATGGCATCGACATCGTTTTCGAACGCCTTATCGGCCACGCCGGACTTGGTCGTATGGGTAATCGCGCCGCCCAAATCTTCTTGAGTGACCTCTTCGTGGGTAACGGTTTTTACCACATCTGGGCCGGTCACGAACATGTAGGAACTGTCTTTGACCATGAAGACATAATCGGTCACCGCAGGCGAATAAACGGCGCCACCGGCGCAAGGCCCCATCACGCAGGAAATCTGCGGCACAACACCCGAGGCCAAAACATTGCGCTGAAACACTTCCGCATAACCGGCCAAAGCCGAAACGCCCTCTTGAATGCGCGCCCCGCCGGAATCGTTGAGGCCGATGATCGGTGCCCCAACTTTCATTGCCTGGTCCATGATCTTGCAGATTTTTTCGGCGTGGGTTTCCGAGAGTGACCCGCCCAGCACCGTAAAATCTTGGGCATAAACGAATACGGTGCGGCCGTTGATCGTGCCGTAACCCGTCACAACGCCGTCGCCGGGAATGCTTTTTTTATCCAGCCCGAAATCGGTGGAGCGCTGCTCGACAAACATATCCCATTCCTCGAAGCAACCGGGATCCAGGAGTAAATCGAGCC
>JAQCKY010000205.1 GCA_027592155.1 Pseudomonadota bacterium | reverse complement strand
TGACGTTTTCGCATTCCTGGGCGCTCAGACGCGCGGCAGCCTGGTTGGCGAGGTCTTCGTATATTTCCATTGTGTAGACTATGGCGGCGAGCTTGCTCAAAACCGCAGTGTGATAGCCGAGCCCGGTACCGATCTCGAGGACGGTTTCATCAGGCTGCGGCGCCAACAGATCGGTCATCAGCGCCGTGATAAAAGGCTGAGAAATCGTCTTGTCGCAGCCAATCGGCAGCGGCCCGTCGGCATGGGCGTAAGCGCGGAGTTCGAAGGGCACGAACTCGTGGCGTGGCACCTCTGTTATGACGTCCAGAATGCGGGCGCCGATTTCGGATACCCCGGTGAGGGGTTCGGTGGCCGCTGTATGCGCGGTGATGATTTCCGCCATCATCCGGCGCAATTGACCGTAGGAATCACCTCGAATTTCCGCCGCCATGGCAACCTCCTCTCCATCGTAGGATTAGAGAGGTTATCGAATAATCATGGCGAAACCGCGGCAACTCCGAGACATAATGTTACGTTGCGTCACGCCGCCGCAATAATCTCCTGCACCTTTGGCCAGGCTTCCTTGCCCTTTTCCTCCATCAGCGGGAGGTATTTGGGGCTGAACCATTTGCGCATGGCGGGTTCATAGTTGGGGCGAGCCTTGATGCGGTCGTACCAATCCATCAGGCGGGGCCGCTTGTCATTGACGCCGAGGATTTGCAAATGGTCGAAGCGGGTGAGGTACGGCGTATAGGCGATGTCGGCCAAGGAGTAAGTTTCACCGGTCAGCCATGGGGAGTCGGTCAGCGCTTTTTCCATATCGGTAAAGAGTTTTTCGAAATTCAAGATCGAAGGGCCGAACAGTTTCGAGTCGATGCCGTTGAAAATAACATCGCGCTGACGTTCGCGCCGGGCAGGGTTTGGGCCGAGATTGATGAAGTCATGGATCTGTTGTTCGGTTTTGCCCTCCATCTGCTGATAGCGGAACGCAATACAGGCGCTGATGTTGCCGGTGTCGGCATGCAATCCTTCATCCAGCTTCTTGGTCCAAATCCGCATGCGGGCGCGCTCGACGGGGTCGGCGGGCTTCAAGGGTGGTTGGGGAAATTTATCGTCGAGATATTCCATGATGACGGTGGATTCATAGATGACGGTCCCATCATCGATGAGGGTCGGCACAACGCCGTTGGGGTTAAAATTCGCGATATAGTCCGCGGTCCGGGTGTCGCCGGCGCGAAGGTCCATGTGATGGCCTTCCCATTCAAGACCTTTTTCCGCCAGTACCAGCCGCACCTTTTGGGCGCAACTCGACATATCGTTGTGATAGAGCTCTAATATTATATCCGTCCGCCTCGTGAGATCCGACTTTACGAAGGCAATTCGATCTGAACAAGGCGCAGAAATTACCTCTCCGCAACCGCCTTTGATTTAATCCGGGTCGCGTCCTACGGTCCGATGTTGCTGCAATAGTCCGGTTGCCTGTCATGAAATCATCCGTCTATATCGCCGTTAGTCTTGACGGTTACATCGCCCGCGAAGACGGTGCCGTCGATTGGCTTGAGGGTGTCGAAAGCCCCGGTGAAGGTGAATATTACGGCTATTATGCCTTCATGGATTCGATTGATTGCCTCGTGATGGGGCGGAAAAGCTACGACAAGGTAGCTAGCTTCGGCGATTGGCCGTATGGCGATAATCGGGTTGTCGTCTTGACCAACCGGCCTTTTGATCCGCCGATCGATACGGTCGAGTCCATGGGCGGTACGCCCGCCGAGATATCGGAATACCTCGCTGCCGACGGTGCGGAGCATCTCTATATCGACGGCCGTGAAACCATCACCGCATTTTTGGAAGCCGGCCTGATCGATGAGATGATCATCATCCGGCTCCCGATCTTGCTGGGTTCAGGCCTACCGCTGTTTGGACGGATTGGCCGGGAAATCGCATTGCGTCACGTCGATACCAAAAGCTACCGGAACGGGCTGACCCAGAGCTGCTATTTGGTGCTCAACAACGCCGGATCGATGTAATCCCACGGCAAGGCGAGGTCTTCGTAGATTACGAATTTCAGTCCGAAATTTGCCGGGTCGTCGAGCGTCGCGACGTGAAGGTACAGGCGGTCTGGAAATCGTTCGGTGCTGCTGGAAATCGGTGAGCCGCAGGTCGGGCAAAATCCCGACCGGGTTCTGGCGCCGTTATCCGAGCCTTGCTCGAAACGTTTTATCTCGCCGGTCAGTTTGAGTTCGTTGAGCGCAACAGCAAATGCCGAGGCATGACCGGTGCCGGTCGCGCGCTGGCATTTGCGGCTACGGCAGTGGAAGGCAAACTCGATCTTTTCGCCATACTCATATCTTACCGTGCCGTAGGCACAGCCGCCGGTCATCGGGTTGCCCATTGTCTGAATCACCTAGATCAAGAATTTCACATCCGACATGAAGGTCGGATAGGCATAGATCGTATTGGAGAGCTGCTCAGCGGTCACGCCATAGGTAATGGCGAAGGCGAAAAGATGGATCGTCTCCGGTGCGCCGTGCCCCAACAGATGAGCGCCGAGAATTTTACCGGTTCCCTCCTCGACCAATACCTTGGCATAGGCAGCATGTTCGGCGTAGGTCTTGGCCGACCGCCAGCTCGTCAGATCGTTGGTTTTGACGGCGAATTTTAGCCCGGCGGCCTCCGCCGCGGCTTCCTGGTAACCGACGCTGGCGAGCGGCGGCACGGTGAAGACGCAGCTTGGGATGTTCAGGTAGCTGGCGGTTTGCAGATCGCCGTCGTGGGTAAGATTATGTCCGACAATGCGGCCCTCATAGGTGGCGACGGGGGACAGCTGCGGCCCGGCTTGTGCGTTGGCGTCGCCGGCAACATAGATGTCCGGGTTCGAAACGCTGCGCAGATGTTCGTCCACGGCGATGACGTGGCGGTCATGATGAACGCCCGCAGCTTCGAGGTTCAAGTCCTCGACATCGGCGATCCGGCCGGATCCATTCGCGACCACGTCTGCATCGATGGTGCGCTCTTTGCCGTCATGCTCGACGGTGACTTTGAATCCCGCGCCTGATTTCTCGATCGATTTAGTGTTTGCGCTGGTCAGGATCTCAATCCCGATGCGCTTGCTTTCCTCGGTAAGGGCAGCAACGGCGTCGGCGTCGAGCCCGGGTAGGGGACGGTCGGCCAGCTCAATAATGGTGACCTTCGAGCCGGCCCGCGAGAAAACGTGCGAGAATTCCAGACCGATGACGCCGGCACCGATAAAGACCAATGATTTGGGTACCTTCTGCAATTGCAGAATGTCATCGCTGGAAATCGCGTGGTCGAAACCGGGGATCGGCAAATTGCGGGGTTTGGAGCCGGTGGCGATGACGAATTTCTTGGCTTCGTATTTTTCGCCGTTGATTTCGACTTCGTGCTTGCCGGTGAATTTTGCGGTGCCGGTCACGGTATCGATGTCCCGGCCTTTTAGGCTGTCTTCCATCATCTCGGCGACGCCGTCGGTGAAGGTATCCTTACGCTCCATCAATGCCGGCCAGTCGATTGAATTGAAGGACGCGGAGATCTTGTGTTCCTTAGCGGAAGCGATGTGCTGCAGGGTCTCACCGGCGGCAACGAGTACCTTTTTCGGCACGCAACCGCGGATCGGGCAAGTACCGCCGAAGTCCGTGTTTTCGACAACTAGGACGGATTGACCGGCAGCCTTTGCGATGCCGGCGGGGGCGAAGCCGGCATTACCGGCGCCCAGAACGATTAAATCATGTGAATTTGCCACGAAAATATCTCCCTTCGAGTTAGGACACAGGAGGAACAAATGAATTTATGAATATTGGATCGAGTATAGGGAGCGCGCTTGGCCCGGCGCTAATAAACAAACCGTGCGCCGGCGTTACTTTATTTATTCGGCGTTTATTTCGCAGCCTTTATTCGGCCGCGTGGGGAAGTTCACCAAGGATCCGGCGGCAATAGGCCGGACCATCCTCACCATCGGGAATATAGTCCGACGTGCAGAGGAAATCGGGGAATTGATTCTGATCCATACTGTGCAACAAACCCGGTGCGTCGTTACCTTGTTGCATCGATTCAATCGCACCGAGCAACGCCTTGCGCACCTCAATGATGACGATATCCGTCGAGCCCAGATGTTCTTTCGTGCGGTCCTGTATGGCGCCCTGCGTTTCGATGGCATAGGTATCGTGCGCCGGGATATACCGGCCCATCCCGCAAAATGTATCGTCGCGGCGCTGTTCGTCCCGGTCCTGCAGATAGCGGTTATCGGCACGCCGAATGTGGCGGCCGTCAGGTCCAATATTATCGGCGCGCACTTTGCGGAGCCCGTCTTTATCGACGGGATCGCCGTTCTTGTAAAAAAATTCGAACCGGCAATGATGCTCATCATCGATCGGTACGTACCAGCGGCCTTGATAGCCCGGTACACCCGGTGACTCAGTCACCGGCGTGGTGCCACAGGGGTAGATGTAATTGTTCACGCGCAGGTAATTCCGACCGTCTTTCATTTTGCGCAGCGCATGGATGCGAACGCCGAAGCTTGTATGTTCAATGTCGAGCCGGGGCCGGGTATCCTCCCCGAACATCGCCGAGAACCCGCTGTCCCGCGCCGTCTTTTCCCCCTTCGCCATGCGATGAAGATAAGACGTGTGGGATGGATCGGTGCTGCTCTCCAGGCCCTGGAGCCAATTGCACTGCTGGATCACCCGGAAGGCCAACCGGTTTTCCTCGGGCGCCGACAAGAATTGGAAGTCGGGGATCAGGGGCGGCTCGCCGACACCCATATAGCACCAGATTACGCCGCCCTGTTGCCGCACTGGATAGGCGGGATGCCGGACTTTGTGGCAGAATTTTTTATCCTCGGGCTCGGCCGGTTGATCGATGCAATTGCCTTCGATGTCGAATGCCCATCCATGATAAAGGCACCGCAATCCGCCATCTTCGACCCGTCCATAGGAAAGATCGGTGCCTCGGTGGGGACAATGGCGTCCGATCAATCCCAAGCGGTCGTCGGGATCGCGGAAGAGCACCAAATCTTCGCTCATGATTCTGATCGGCAAGGGATCGCCGCCCGGCGGCATTTTATCGTCTGTGGCAATCGGCTGCCAGTAGCTGCGCAGCAGGTTGCCGCCCGGTGTGCCCGGGCCCGTCTGGGTCAGCAAATCGTTTTGTTTCTTCGACAGCATGCGCCTCACCCTCCGGATAATGTGGCGATATTAATCTAGCGCGATCTGGGACGGTTTGAGAAGGCCATTACGCGTCAATCAGCCGCCGTAAAAGACATTGTCGCCCAGTTCCTTCATTTCAAGGATTGCCTCGTCGGGCCGGCCATCCGGCGCTTTTGCGACCTGTGCGTCGGTGACTTCTCCGATGACGATATGATGATCGCCGCGCTCGACGATTTCAGCGACTGAGCATTCGACGCTTGCTGTCGCGCCGTCCAAAATCGGCGCGCCGTTGGCGCCGGAATGGTACGGCTCGCCACTGATTGAGTTGCCGTCTTTTTCTGCGGGTTTGAAGAA
>JAQCKY010000204.1 GCA_027592155.1 Pseudomonadota bacterium | reverse complement strand
CTGCCGACTTATTAAGTTCGTGACATGTTTCGCACTGTGATCCCGGCCCCAAAAGGTTCAGGTGCGGCGCATGCGAATATTTATGATGGGCTTTCAGTTCCCCGACTAATGGCTTCCATTCGGTACGTAATTCATCCGTTTCGCTGACACTATGACATTTCAAGCAAGATCCGGGTCCATCGACTTTTAGAACTTCGCTAACGATGGATTCATTTTCGGATTTTGCCGCATAATTGATCCAGGCGAGCATTATGGGATCGCGATGTTGCATGGCACGATACCCAAGCGAAAGTTCGTTCGCGTTCCAACCGCCGTAGATCGGCTCCGCGTCCGACTCATGCTCTTGATTCGCTGCCCAATCGCAGGCCGCGGAACGTACAAGCGAGGGCGAGAGGCCGCTCAAAAGGTAATTCGGCTTACCCTCCCCTTCGCTGATAAGTTCGGAAATCGGCTCGATATCGTCGTTCACGAGCCGGCCTATAAACTCGGAGAGTTTGTCTTGATACCCGGAGATATCGTCGGCTTCGACATCCATCAAACCCGCCATAATCGGGTTCAACGTCTCAAGCGAAACCGACTCGAACTCAAACGGGTTCGCTAGCTTCCTGCCTCCGCACGCTTCCGACAAAGTCTTTGAATTCAAAGGATACTTTTCCAATTCAGGCAGTTGAAACAGGACCAACTGACGCTTTTGAATCTGCTCCTCGTGACAACCGGCACAGACTTCTTGAAACCCTCTGATCGGAACCGTATTCGACGCGTTCGATACCAGGTGGCATCCGATGCAACGCCCATCCGGCGCTTTTTCGGCGAATCGCGCATCCTTAAAATGCGTATTCAAATGTGCCGTATGATCGAAATTGATCGCCGTTCTCCGAACGTAGGGAAACGTCTCGCTGAACTCCGGGTGCGATTTCGCAAACGTCTTGAACTTCACCTTATGGCAGCTGTGGCATTGCCGGTCAGTGAGCGTTGTCACAGGGGCAACCGCGCCCTTATGTTCGGTATGACAGGTAGAACAGCCTTGCGACTTGTGGACGCTTTGCGCCATCGATGGAAAAACATGACATGAGAGGCACTTGTTGGCCTCGCCCATCGACGCCGGACCGGAAGGACTGAAAGCCGCAAGTAAGAAATTTGCGGTGTCGGCCTGATGCGGTTCATGACAGGTGGCGCACCCGGATTCCCCTATTACACCGGCGTGAACATCCAATATCTGCCCCGGGTCCTTAAAAGGCGCAGCTCCGTCGAAAAACAACGTTCCGCTTGAGCCGAAGGCGCCAATCAGGGCGATAACCGCGATCAACGCGAACACGCTCAGGCGAAAACGAAATGCTCTCAAACTGCGCCGCGGCTGACATGGCGGTTGGGTCAGGCAGCATGTACCGTCCGGCAGCGGACCATTCTCGCACGGCCCTCCATCTTCGGGCCGTCTCCGGCAAAGGAACCGGTCCCCGGATTGCCGCGGTGAACAGGCCGCCACGCCACCGCAACTCCCGTCCGCATTAGGGCCAAAGTGGCAAGGCTTTCCCCAGGTCGCGGCCCGGCCGCACCGATACGGGAAGTTCGGACGATTGTAACTGTTAATTATGGAACTCATTGGGAATAAACATGAATAAGAAGTAGATGCCAAACCGACATACCGATCAGAGCGACCGAAAGCGGGATATGAGCAACCAGCCACTTCCGCATCACGTCCTGACACGCGTAGTGTTTATCGACAATGGCCTTTCTCTCCGCCAAAGCAAGTAAGCGATCGAGATAAGGCGCCTCTTTATCGCTCAAATAACGGCGCACAGCGTCCCCTTGCGAGCGAATCCAGGCCGCTGCCTGTACGCCGCCGACAAGGTGATTGATAAAAAATCTCGGGCGGCGGAAATACCAATCCATGGTCTCTTCATAATGGTCCGACAAGGTTGGCTGGCCCGCTTCCTCTGTGCAGGCAATGACTTCCGCTTCCGCAAGCTGACGGATTTCGGATATCTCCGCGGGGACTCTTTCATAAATGATTTCAAGCCCACTATCGGTAAGCCGGCGTGGATATACGGTGATAATCGCAAGACCCAGTATCCCGGTCAGACTTACCAGCCAAAATAACGCTGTCAGGAACTGCTCGTAAGCACCGAGAGGCCATAGGGTTCCCGTATGAAACAGAAAGACCGCAACCGCCAAGACACCTCCCGCGACATGGAGCGCCAACCACGTCTTGGCGCGGCCAAGATTGAAGGCCGCCAGCTTCTTGCGCGTGTTGAAGAGAGCCAGAAAAATCATGAGGCCGAAGAGCGACCAACCGGTTAGGATTTTCGGGTTGCCCAGTTGCATATACGTCCGGTCCGCTGCGTACCAAAGCCCCGCAAACAAAACGATTCCGAGTACGCCCGGCAAGACGAGGCGATGCGCAAGATTAAGCATGATCAGTCCATCGCCTCCAAGTGGAAGTCCCGAAAGTCAACTCGCGACAGTGCGTCGTGCGGGCATGCCCGGGCACAGGCGGGCCCTCCCGGCCGTCCTGCGCACAGATCGCACTTGGTCGCCTTTACGATGGGTTGACCGCTTTCCGCCGTATCGATGAGCGGCACGCCCTGTTTGTTGCGAATCGGGACCATCACAATATTGCTGTAGGGGCACGAATTCGCGCAGGTTGCGCAGCCGATACAGGTATCGTCGTTGATCAGGACGGTACCTGTCTCAATCGACCGATGAATCGCTCCCGTCGGGCAACCGATCATGCAGACCGGATCTTTGCAATGCATGCAGGAGTTCGCGACCATCCAGTGGTCGAATATCTGACCGTCCCTGCGGAATCGCGGATTGCCGCCATGCGTTGCAGAGCACGCTCTCACGCAATCGTCGCACCGAACGCATTTATCCATGTCGATAACCATGGACTGCGTGCCGTTCATGTAACGCTTGTCGATGGCCCATTCCAACAGAGCATCGTCCGCAACAGTCCGGTCCAGGAGTGTCAGATTGCTGCCGGAGGGCTGGCGCATATTCGGGAAGACATGCTCCTCCAGCACAGTCACCGGAATGCGGATAACGTCGACGTAGCCGAGAGCCGAAATCGTACAATTGAGGCTGAGATCGCCGGAGTCGGGATTCTTCCACGCATGATACAGTTCTTCCAAACCGTACATGTCTCCGGCGCCGAGATAGGTCAGCGTTCGACGGCCATTTCCGTACTCTTTGGAGACCCGTGCGAAGCCGGCGCGGATAACCAGCAAACCGTCCGGGTAATCCCCTTCTCGCGCAATAACGGGTTCGTCCGGCTTGCCGCGCCGAAAGGTTACATTCCAATCGAATGTGCCGTAGGTCTCAAATAGGCAGTGCTTGGCGATTTCGGAGAAATCTTCGCTATCGACGTCATCGAGAATCTCGATTTGCCGCAAGTAACTCTCCAACGCAGCTTCGCGATACAATTCATTGATTTTACGCCGCCATTCGCGGTCGTACTTCATGATATCGCGCAGCCCTTGCCAGCGAATTTCCATCACGACCGCTGGGTGTTCGGCAAAGATCGTGGTCGAGCGAGGGACACGCCCAAGCGCCGCCAATTCGCCGAAGAGCGTCCCTTCCTTCAGGATGATCGTATCCTGCTCGCGCATGATCGCCGGCACATCTTGCAAAAAAGCTCCGCGCTTGCCCGATTGAGGGCCGCTGGCCCCCGTCCGCTGACCGTAGCGGTCCGTATCCCGAACTTCCGGAACCCAAGAGTTCCGCCAAATATTGGCGATTCGCTGGCCGATGCCCTGCCGATCCGCTTTGACCCGTCCAAGCTGATCGGCCGGAATGCCAGGATCTCGGGCGATCACGAGTTCGCCCTGCAGAATCAAAAATGCGGAATTCCCGTAATCTCCCTCGCGGACGACGATATCCCCCGCGATGTAGTGGTTGACCCGCATATCGTAACGGACGACACCGTCAAGCGACACTGTCTTCGGAAACGCATCCGATTCGATTGACTTGATTTCGGGACGCGCCATAAGCATCTCGAAATCGGCGTCCGTCATATCCGGGTCAAAGGCAGCATCCCACCGTGTTGGGCGGTCTATTCGTTCAGCTTGCGCCATTGCGATATTCGACCGGTTGCCCGACCTCCCCTGTTCCGAAATTCATCGGTTTTATTTTCTTCCGACTTTTTGACCGCCGACTTACTTGAACTTTGTCGGCAGTTCTCCACCCACGATAGCCGTCAAATCCTTGTCGGCAATTGCATCCGCCAGCGCACGTCCCGCATCCGCGGACGGCGCGGCAAGCAGGGCCGAAGCTTCCGGAACTTTCGAGAGGACGGACTTCGCTTTTGCAATTCTCTTATTCTGCCCTTCCACGTACTTCGCGTGCTGCGTTTTCTTGATCGCTTCCGTCGCACTCACAAGTGCCGCCGCTTGCCCAATGACATAGAAACGAGCCATTTCGGCCTTTGTCATCTCCTTGTTCACGGTCACATCCGGCGGGTAGAAGCGATGTCGGACAGTTCCCTGACTGTACTCGACAATCTCGTAATTTGTGTTTAGCGGATGCCCGTTATCCAACATTGCCGAGGCATGTTCGCCGGAAAGATTCTCGTTCGCGAGGCCATGGCATGACATGCAATTCGCAGCGACATCGTAAAGCATTTCCGGGCGAATCATCCCCGCTGCCTTGGCCTTTTGAATGCGCGCGGCCTTATGCTCGGCGGATTCTTGTTCCCGCTTGACCCCGGCACCGCCATAATCGTTATGGATTGCAATCCACTCGGAAGCTTTCCCGTGACAGCTTTCGCAGGACGGGCCGGCAACCGGCTTCGATTTGCCGCCATCCTCAACGGTCGTGTAATGGCACGTCGCGCAGATTTCCGAACGCTTCATCCGCTTCTCGCCGACGGCCTTCAGAATCTCCTTGCCCGTCTTATGCTTGTGAATGGTCTTGAAGGATTTCGCATGCGCCGTTCCTTCCCAGACCTTCGTCTCATCGCGATGGCACTTCTCGCATTTTTCCGGCCCTACGTTGGCAGGACCCGCAATGGCTGGCAGCGCAACCTGTGCAGCCGCGAAAATAATCGCCGATACGGCAAAAGCAGCAAATCGAAACATCCGAGAAAGGCCTCCATCAAATTTGGTCTCCTCCGGTCACGATCGGAACCCTTCTGGTCCGCCCGCAACCAGCGGGCAAATACATGGTCCGATCGATTGGATGTATCGGAGCCTCACGTATCTGTGTAGTAAGCGTATAGCAGCAGCACCGAATTCATCAAGAGCGCAAAACGGTTAAGCCGATAAAAAATGTCGATTGCAACGCAGTTGTTTAGCCAAGAAGCCATGTCTCAGCCCACCATCAAACACTTAAGAGGATATTTGGCGGAATGTCGGAGCACTGAATGTGCGATGTAATGCGGAGTCGTCGACGCCGTTTAATGGGCCATCCGCTTGGAAAGCGTGCTAAACCATTCATAACTTAACCGACATTCCCCAGATAGCCTCCTGGTTCGCGGAAATCATACCACCGTGCCACCATGGCGG
>JAQCKY010000203.1 GCA_027592155.1 Pseudomonadota bacterium | reverse complement strand
CGATGAGGGCCTCGCGTTCGGGGACGTCGTCGAAGATGCCGAGGGCGTCGCGGGCGATGGCGCCGTAGTGGCGGGCGCGTTCAACGGTGTCGGTCAGGGCGTCATGCCTGTTCATGATATCGATGGCGTGTTCGAGGTCGTCCGCCTTTTGCTTTTGTTCCTCTAACGTACGGCGCAGGAAGGCGCGGTCTTTTTCGCTGCCGCGGCGGTAGGCGAGAATGACCGGAAGGGTGATCTTTCCTTCGCGGAAGTCGTCGCCGATGGTTTTGCCCAATTCCGCTTCCTTGGCGGAATAATCCAACACGTCATCGACAAGCTGAAAGGCGATGCCGAGATTTTTGCCATAGATCTCCAAGGCTTCCTCTTCGACAGCGGGGCGGTCCGAGACAATCGCGCCGATGCGGGCGGCGGCAGAGAACAGTTGCGCGGTTTTGGCCTGGATGACTTCCTGGTAGGCGGTTTCCGAGGTTTCGGTGTCGTTCTGGGTCAAGAGCTGATGGACTTCACCCTCGGAAATGATCTTGGATGCCGAGGAGAGGACGCCGAGCACTTTCAGGGAACCGTCGACGACCATCAGCTCAAAGGCGCGGGCGAACAGGAAATCGCCGACCAGCACGCTGGCCTGATTACCCCAAACGGCGTTGGCGGAAGCGGAACCCCGGCGCAGCTCGCTCTCATCGACGACGTCGTCATGGAGCAGCGTTGCGGTATGGATGAACTCAACACAGGCCGAAAGGCCGATATGCCGGTCGCCCTCATAACCGCACATGCGCGCCGCGGCAAGGGTCAGCATCGGCCGGATCCGTTTTCCGCCCGCCGAAACCAGATGTCCAGCCAGTTGCGGGATCAGGCTGACCGGGCTGTCCATAGCGGTCACGATCAGGCGGTTTACGGCCTTGAGATCTTCGGCTGTCAGCCTGGTTAGAGCGCCAAGACTTGGCTTATTACCTTCGCCTTTGTCTAGATTGACGACGACACCCATTCGAGGTTCCCTTTCCTTTGTAAGTCGCCCTCTTTATATAGTTCTAATTCCCGGCGGGCAAAGGCGAGACGAGCCTTTGCCATCTGGGCGGGCGGACAATAACCAGGGGACCGAGGGGATGAAGGAGCTTCTGCGCACGAATAATCCCGTGCTGATCTCCTGGCTGCAGGCGTTGCTGAGCGATTCCAACATCGATTGCATTGTCCTGGATGCCCATACCAGCGTGCTTGAAGGCAGTGCGGGGGCCATACCTCGCCGTGTCATGGTCGTGGATGAAGACCTCGAGAGGGCCAAACGCATCGTCGAGGACTCCCAAGACCATCTCTACCCCGGGGAACTCACCTAAGGGGACCCATGAGCAATATTGAGCGAAGCAAGGATCGGCTGCTTGGGGGACGGGTTGCTTTAACCCAGCCGGTCCAGGGATACCGCGTCGCCATCGATCCTGTCCTTCTCGCCGCAACCGTGCCTGCGAAACCAGGTGAACGTGTCTTGGATGTCGGCACCGGCGCCGGTGCCGCAGCCCTTTGTCTGATGGCTCGGATAGCTGATCTGCGTGTTGATGGGCTGGAAATTCAAACCGTGCTCGCCGATCTGGCTCGGGAAAACGCGCTGGAAAATAGGGCGGATGGATTTACGGTGATCACCGGTGATGTGTGCAATTCTTCCGCCGCGATTGAGCTTGGCGGCTACGACCATGTCCTTAGCAACCCGCCCTACCTGCCCGCTTCCCACGGCCATCCGCCTCCGGATGCGATTGCCGTTCTGGCGGAACGGGAGAGCAGTGCGGACCTCAAGGCCTGGGCGGCATTTTGCCTCAAGGCCACGAAACCCGGCGGCACGGTGTCGATGGTGCATCGCTTTGACAGGCTCGACGAGGTGGTATCGGCGCTAGGGTCGGGCGGTGGAGAAATCATCACCTATCCGCTATGGCCGAGACGGGCCGGGGAGGGCGCCAAGCGTGTCATTGTTCAGCTTCGCCGCGACGTGGCTCGGAGCCGCCGCGACTTGGCCGGCATGATCCTCCACGCGGAAGATGGCGGGTATACCGATACCGCGGCCGCAGTCTTGCGCGATGGGGGCGCGATCACCTTTTAGCGTTCGGTGCTGTCGCCCATTGCCATTTGTCCAGGCATCGGAAACTATCGCATTATGATCCGTACCCTTTTAGAAAAACTCCGTGTCCCCGGATTCCGCAATCCGCGCCCGGTGGTCTCCGTGTTGCGTCTTTCAGGCGTGATTGGCCGTTCGTCGTCCGGGTTTCGGCCCGGGCTGAACAGTGCCGATCTTGTGCAGCTTATCGAGCGCGCTTTCTCCATGAAGGGCGTCAAAGCCGTGGCGCTGTCGATTAACTCCCCCGGCGGTGCACCGGCGCAGTCCTCGCTGATCCAAAAACGGATCCGGGCCCTTGCGGTTGAGAAGAAAATCCCGGTCATCGCTTTTGCCGAGGATGTCGCGGCGTCCGGCGGCTATTGGCTGGCCTGTTCGGCGGATGAGATATACGCAGACGATACCTCCGTCATCGGCTCGCTGGGGGTCGTCTCCGCCGGCTTCGGGTTTCACGAGTTGCTGGCGCGGTACGGTGTGGAACGCCGCGTTCATACGGCGGGCGAAAAGAAGGCGATGCTGGATCCGTTTTTGCCCGAGAACCCGAACGATGTCGAAACCCTCAAGGCGCTTCAGCGGGATGTCCATGATGCGTTCAAGGAAATGGTGCGGGATCGCCGGGCGGGCAAACTGAAAGCCGAAGAGGATGAATTATTCTCCGGCGAATTCTGGACCGGCCGGCGGGCGTTGGCCTTAGGGCTGATCGATGGCATTGGAGAGTTGACGGCCGTGATGCAGGAACGTTACGGAGAACGGGTCCGCTTCCGCCCCGTTACCGGCCGACAAAGTATTCTGCGCCGCCGTCTCGGCATTTTGGGCGGGACAGGCCCGAATATCGGGGGTCTGGCGGATGAGTTAATCGGCGTTGTCGAAGAGCGCGCTCTCTGGTCGCGGTTTGGATTATAGGTGCCAACGATGGCGGAAACAGAAGAAGCTCCCAAAAAGAGCGAACTTGGCCATGCAGAAAAGCTGCAGATGGACTTGGATACGGGCCGCGCTCTTCCCGCTGCGGTTATTCCGGTCTTCGCCCTTATTTTGACCCTGATGTGCCTGTTCATGGCGTTTATTCTGTTCGGGTCAGGCAATATCTTTGGCGGCGCGGTGTTTTCCCTTATTCTGGTTCCCGCAGGCATATATGTCCGGCATGAATGGCGGCGGCGGCGAAACCCGACGGGAGACGAAGAAGATGATTGAGAGTTGTCCGAATACCAGGGGAGCCGCTCCGCGTGTTTGATGTTGCCAAATATCTGAAGGTCTCCGCTGTTACGGAACGCAAGATCGATCTCTCGGTCTTACCGGTGTTTGCGGCATTCCTCGTCGGGATTTGCCTGTTTATGTCGGTTATCTTTTTCGGTTCGGGAAACTTCTTTGGCGGCATTGTGTTTGGCTCGATCCTCGTGCCCCTTTATCTGTTGGCATCCGAAAGGGATGCCCGCGATAAAGATAAAAGAGGCTAATCCCAATGTTCAGCCTCCCAAAAATTATCGTTCTGCTCCTAATTGTCGGCGCGGTTTGGTATGGGTTCAAATATTTGAGCCGAGGCCGTGTGAACGCCGATGATCCGAAGGCCCCGAATCGCGGTTCCGATGACGAGCCGGTCGCGATGATTCAATGCCCGATTTGCAGCGACTTTGTCGCCGGTGAAGCGGCGACGAATTGCGGTAAGGACGCCTGTCCCTATTGATCCTCGGGAATAGCGCCAATTGCGGCTTAAATACCTGCCTTCAAGCGGTTGACCCGCCAGCCCGCGCGTTCTATCAATCCGCCACGCGAAACCAGCGTTGGTGCGGAGTATGGGGCAATCGCCCGCGAAAGCGTCTTCCGACGCAACGGATTTCCAATCCCTGATCTTGAAGCTGCAGTCCTACTGGGCTGAATACGGCTGCGTTATCTTGCAGCCCTATGACATGGAGATGGGGGCGGGTACATTTCACCCGGCGACCTTGCTCAGGGCGCTTGGCCCGGAGCCGTGGAATGCCGCCTATGTTCAGCCCTGCCGCCGTCCGACCGATGGCCGCTATGGTGAGAATCCGAATCGGTTGCAGCATTATTATCAATTCCAGACGATCCTGAAACCGTCGCCCGCCGACGTGCAGGAGCTTTATCTGAAGAGCCTCTATCATTTGGGCATTGATCCCGATCTGCACGATATCCGGTTTGTTGAGGATGATTGGGAAAGCCCGACCTTGGGGGCGTGGGGGTTGGGCTGGGAAGTCTGGTGCGACGGTATGGAAGTCAGTCAGTTCACTTATTTCCAGCAAGTCGGCGGGATCGATTGCAACCCCGTGGCGGCGGAACTGACGTATGGCCTGGAGCGGCTTGCCATGTATATCCAAGGCGTCGAAAATGTTTATGACTTGGATTGGAACGGTAAAGGCGTCAGTTACGGCGATATTTACCTTCAAGCCGAGCGCGAGTTTTCGGCCCATAACTTCGAACACGCCAACACGGAGCTCCTACAGCGCCATTTTGGCGAGGCCGAGGCCGAATGCGGTGCCCTCCTTGGCCAAAACCTGGCGCTTCCGGCCTACGATCAATGCATCAAGGCCTCTCATATTTTTAATTTGCTCGACGCGCGGGGCGTGGTCTCGGTGACGGAACGCGCCGCCTATATCGGCCGTGTTCGGGCCCTGGCAAAAGGTTGCTGTGAAGCCTGGATTGCCAGCCGAGCGGAGGGGGAGGGATAATGCCTGAACTTCTCCTGGAGGTCCTGTCCGAAGAAATTCCCGCCCGGATGCAAGCGCAGGCAACCGCAGACTTGCGGCGGCTGGTGACTGAGAAACTCAAAGAAGCTGGTCTTGAATTCAATGCGTCGGAAGCGTTTGCGACACCGCGCCGCCTGATGATGGTTGTCGACGGGCTCACCGTCCGGACAGAAGATCTCCGGGAGGAGCGCCGGGGGCCTAAGGTCGGCGCGCCGGAAAAAGCGCTGGAAGGCTTTTGCCGCGGCAATGGCGTTGAACCCGGCGATCTGGAACAGCGGGATACCCCGCAAGGCATCTATTACTACGCGATCGTGGAGAAGGCGGGCGAGGACACGGCGGATGTTTTGCCCGGACTATTGGGCGAGGCGTTGCAGGCGTTGCCATGGCCAAAATCCATGCGCTGGGCGGACCTGCCGGGACGCTGGGTCCGGCCTATTCACGGTCTGCTGGCGATCTTTAACGGCGCGGTTCTGGACCTCTCGATTGGCGATGCAGAGGCAACCAACAAGACCCGCGGTCATCGGTTCATGGCTCCGGATTCGTTCGAGGTGACGTCGTTCCTCAACTATAAGAAGCTGATACGGGCCGCCCATGTGATCATTGATCCCTTGGAACGGCGGACAAGCATTAAAAAAGGCGCTCAGGCCCTCGCCGTGGCGGCGAATTGTACAGTTCAAGAAGATGACTCCCTGTTGGATGAAGTGAGCGGTCTAGTCGAATGGCCGGTGCCGTTGATGG
>JAQCKY010000202.1 GCA_027592155.1 Pseudomonadota bacterium | reverse complement strand
ACGGCGCGCGTGCTCGAATTCCTTTGGATCGTCGAATATCTCTAAAATACCGCCTGTCCCGAGATCGTAATCGATATCGATTACGGTCCTGAGTTCCTGGAGTAATCGGCGGCTGTATAAGGCGAGTTTTATATTGCGTTCGGTGTTGCGGCGGGCACGGGCGGTGGTGCAATTCCTAAAAAATTGAAGCCCCCATCGCCACTGGTCCAAATCCGCCCGAATGCGGAAAGCCAACGGCGCATCCGCACGCCCGATCGAGGTCAGGATCGTTTTGAGAGCAGCCGGGTCGGCCCAGGGTTCGACGTGTTCGGCGGAAATCTGCCCGCCATTGGCAAAGCTCGTCTCCAGCCCGGCGCTGGGTTGGCGGTCAACGACGGTGACCTTATGGCCAGCCTTGGCCAAATAATAAGCGGTGCTGACGCCAACAACGCCGGCACCGAGGACGATCACATGCACTTTGGAAACCCCGGTTACGAACCACCGGTTCCAGATTTTGTCTGCAACCTGCGGGCAATCTATAGTGAAGCGACTTATACTGATCGAAATCCTATCCCGCCAGACAAGAACGAGAGCAATAGAGCGACCATGAACGGAAACAATGTTTGGGGGCTGTTGACCGTCGAAGAGATGGGGCGCGCCGATGCTCTGGCGGTAGAGCACGGCGTCCCAAGTCTCGACCTTATGGAAGCCGCCGGTGCAAGCGTTGCGGCGGAAATTCGCAGGCGATGGCCGGTCCAGCCCGTCGTCGTCCTTTGCGGCCCTGGAAATAATGGGGGGGACGGTTTCGTCATTGCCCGTTACCTGAAGACCGCAGGCTGGCCGGTGCGGTTGGCTTTACTCGGGGAGACATCAAATCTCAAGGGCGATGCCGCTGCGAATGCAAAACGATGGGATGGCGGCGTGGAGCCACTGTCCACCATGGTGCTCGATGGTGCCGGCCTCGTCGTCGATGCGATATTCGGTGCGGGTTTAACCCGTGCGCTGGATGGAGCGGCGTTGGAAGTCGTCAATGCAAATAACGCCGGTAATATGACCTGCGTGGGGGTCGATATTCCCAGTGGAATTGACGGCAATAGCGGTGCCGTATTGGGCGCCGCACCGTGCTGTGCGTTGACGGTAACGTTCTTCCGGAAAAAACCCGGACACCTATTGTTGCCAGGACGCGTCTATGCCGGTGAGACGGTTGTCTCCGATATCGGAATTCCCGCTGAGGTATTGGGCGATATAAATCCTAATACGGTGGAAAATCATCCACAAAACTGGATCGCCGAATTTCCGGTACCGACACTTGAAGGACATAAATATCGTCGCGGTCACGCTGTAATTTGCGGCGGCGCGGAGATGACCGGTGCGGCGCGGCTCGCGGCCCGGGCGGCACGCCGGGCGGGCGCCGGAATGTTGACCATTATCGCGCCCAAAGCAGCGGTTCCGATCTACGCCGTCGACGATCCAGGAAATATTATCGTTTCCCTCGATCAGCCTCATGATCTCGCGGCCATGCTTCTCGATAAACGCCGGAACGCGGTTCTTGTCGGTCCGGGGAGCGGGCTGAATGAAGAGACGAGAAATAAGGCAATCGAAGCGCTACGCTCGAAGTTACCGACGGTGCTCGATGCCGATGCCTTGACGGTGTTTGCCGATGATCCTGGCCAGCTCTTCAGTTGGATCAAGGGCCCCTGCGTGTTGACCCCTCATGAAGGTGAGTTCGATCGATTATTCCCAGGCGGTGGAGATAAGCTTTCCCGGGCTCGGACTGCGGCGAAGCGGTCCGGCGCGGTGATTTTGTTCAAAGGGGCCGATACGGTCATTGCGCATCCCGACGGCCGCGCTGCCATCAATGCCAATGCGCCGCCTGAATTGGCGACTGCCGGGGCGGGGGATGTTCTTGCCGGTATTATCCTGGGATTGCTGGCTCAGGGCATGCCCGCGTTCGAAGCGGCCGAGGCCGGGGCCTGGCTGCACGGCGCTGCGGCGCAGGAGTTTGGCCCGGGTTTGATCGCCGAAGATATACCCGACCGCTTGCCGAAGGTCCTAAGGCTCCTTAGATAATAGAAGCTGCGTTGTCAGATCGGACATGACGAGAATATGAGTGACATAAAATCGACCAGTTTCCTTGACCGTGCCCTACGTAACTTAAAAGGGGCTTGGGGTAAGATCGCCGGACCGCAAAAAGATCACGATCTTTGGGCGATCAGCGCCGATCTCAGCGAGGACGATGACGAAATTCGGCTTAAAGATCAGATGCAGGCTTGCCTCGGTGATTACGGCGGTGAGGTTTCCGCGCGGGCGAGGGCTGCTGCGCTCGGACATGCCTACCTCGCCCTCAACGCGGCGGGACGGCTCAAATTTTTGAAACTGATGACGGAGAGCTTCGGCTCTGATCCGGTCGCCGTCGAACAGGCGATGGAAGATGTGCTGCACGCCAAGGATCTTAGCGGTCGCCAGATGGCGGAAACCAAGCTTCGGCATGTGCTAGAGCCGCCGCGGACGCGATTGCTCACTCAGTTCAATGCGCTGCCGGATGGGGTCAAATTTCTTGTCGACATGCGTTCTGAACTTGTCGGGCACTTAAAAGCGAACCCTGAACTCAAGGGCATTGAAGACGATCTTAAGTCGCTTTTGAACTCCTGGTTTGATATCGGTTTCCTGGAACTCCGCCGGATAACGTGGAATGCGCCGGCGGCTTTACTTGAAAAATTGATGGTTTATGAAGCTGTTCATGAGATCTCCAGCTGGGACGATATGAAGAACCGGCTTGGCGCGGATCGCCGGTGTTTCGCGTTCTTCCATCCCCGCATGCCCGATGAACCCCTCATTTTTGTCTGGGTCGCGTTGGTTGAGGGTATCGCCGCCAATGTCGGCGAATTGCTGGATGAAAAGGCACCGGAACAGGATCCTGAAACGGCTGACACGGCAATATTTTATTCCATTTCGAACGCGCAACCTGGATTGCGCGGTATCAGCTTTGGCGACTTTTTGATCAAACGTGTCGTCGACAGCTTGCGCCGGGAGCTACCCGCTCTGAAAAAATTCGCTACCCTTTCCCCACTTCCCGGTTTTCGAAAATGGCTTTCGGGCCAGATCAAATTGGGTGAGGTCGTGCTGACAGACGACGAAACCAAGGCGCTGCTCGCCGGTGATGAGGGCGACGCCGTCGCAGCCCTCGAGAGTCGATTGAGCACACCCGGTTGGCATGAGGATGACGGGAATTCTGTTCTTAAAATGCCGCTCACCCGGCTGTGCGCGCAATATTTGCTCAGTCAGCTCCCAAACAGTGGTACAGCATTGGATTCGGTTGCTCATTTTCATCTCACGAACGGTTCCCGGGTAGAGCAAATCAATTGGCTTGCCGACACCTCCAACAAAGGGCTCGAGCAATCCGCCGGAATGATGGTGAATTACCTTTACGAATTGGAAAATATTGAGGCCAATCACGAGACCTACCGGGGCGCCGGTACCGTCTCCGCGTCGTCAGCCGTTCGTAACCTTATCAAGTCATAACCGCCATTCTGTACGCACGATTGACAGCCTGACCTTTTAATATAGAGTTCCGCGCCTCGGCGCCTCGAAACGGCATGCGAGGATGACTGTATGTGCGGGCGTGGTGGAACTGGTAGACACGCCAGACTTAGGATCTGGTGGCGGAAACGCCTTGGGGGTTCAAGTCCCTCCGCCCGCACCAGTTTGAACCGCCTGCTATGGTATCGAGAACACGATTCGAGAATGCCGTCATGCCTGGTAAACCGTGCGTAATAAATCGGCGGACGGGGCAGCGAAATTCGAAAAACCGACTATATTGTAAACAGCATTGGTTACGGGAACACGATGGAAGTAACAGAGGTAAGCTCAGAAGGCCTGAAGCGGGAATTTAAGATTACGATTCCGGCCGGTGATATTGAAACCAAGATGGCGAGCCGACTGTCGGAAATCGCCGGAACCATCTCTATGCCCGGATTTCGGCCCGGTAAGGTTCCTGTCAAATTGCTCCGCAAGACCCACGGCCGCGCGGTCATGGGCGAGGTGCTTGAACAGACCGTCGGTGAGACCAGTCAGGCGACATTGACTGAGCGCGGATTGCGCCCGGTTTCTCAGCCAAAATTTGAGGTTACGGAATTCGAGGACGGCTCGGACCTGGTTTACACCATGGAGCTTGAACTATTCCCCGAAATCGAAATGGTGGATTTAGCCACCCTCAAGCTGGAACGGTTAAACATCAAAGCCGATGAATCGCAGATCGAGGAATATATCCAGCAGATCGCCTCAACATCGAAAGATTCTAAACCTTTGACCGAAGATCGCCCGGCTGCGGCGGGTGACGTTGCCGTGATCGATTTTGTCGGCAGGATTGACGGCGAGGAGTTCGCCGGTGGTAAGGCCGAGGGGTATGGCCTTGAACTCGGTTCGGGATCGTTCATTCCCGGCTTTGAGGAGCAAATCATCGGTGCCAAGGTCGGCGATCATATCTTGGTGAAGGTCAAATTCCCGGACGAATATGCCGAGGAAATGGCCGGTAAGGACGCGGAATTTGATGTCGATGTAAAAGAGCTTCGTGAGACCGTTCCGGCGGAAATTGACGATGAGCTGGCCAAAAAAGTCGGCGCCGAAGATCTCGCCGACCTGCGCAGCAAAATTCGGGAAGAACAGGAAAAAGAGCTGGGTAGTCTATCTCGCATGCGCCTCAAGCGCGAACTTCTCGATCAATTGGACGAGGCTCACAGCTTTGAGCTCCCCGAAAATATGATCCAGATGGAATTCGACGCGGTGTGGGAACAGTTTACGCATCAGCGGGAACATCACCCTGACCAAATCGACGAAGACGACAAGGATAAGAGCGATGACGAGCTCAAGGCCCAGTATCTGGAGATTTCCGAGCGGCGTGTCAGACTTGGCCTGTTGTTGGCGGAAATCGGGCGGATCAACGAAATCGAGGTGACGTCCGACGAAGTAAACCGGGCCATGGTTGCCGAGGCGCAGCGTCATCAGGGACAGGAAAAAGAAGTTCTGGATTATTATCGCAATAATCCAGAGGCGTTGCAGACACTCCAATCGCCGATCCTGGAAGAAAAAGTTGTCGATTTCATCATCGAACTGGCCTCTGTTGCCGACCGGGATGCCACCATTGAAGAATTGATGGAGGAAACGAAAGCCAAGGAAGCGATGGACGCGGAAGGCGACGAATCGAAACCCCAGAAGAAAGCGGCGAGTAAGTCTAAGAAGAAGAAAAGCGCCGCGGCAGCTAAGGACGAAAAGTAGCGGAAACTAGCGATATCAAAGCTTTTGGGCGGCCGCGGCTTGCGGAGTAGTGTCGCGTCGTCCAAGTTTGGTGCAACCAATAAGCGGACAAGAGCAAGAACCAATGGCCGACCCAATCGAAGTTTATAACAATCTGATCCCCATGGTAGTCGAGACGACCAACCGTGGGGAGCGCGCTTATGATATTTACTCTCGTCTTCTTAAGGAACGGATCATCTTCATCACCGGGCCGATCGAGGATCATGGCGCGAGCGTTGTCTGCGCCCAGCTACTGTTTCTGGAAGCCGAAAATCCTTCA